>CAYSHQ010000008.1:0-5697 GCA_964430835.1 uncultured Lentisphaerales bacterium | reverse complement strand
ATCCGGCGATGCTCCGGTTCAAGCTCAAAGTCCTGGGGTTCGATGGCATGCGGGGTTCCGCTGTGCCCGAGAAGGAACAGGCGAGGGGCGTGGGTGTGCCCGACAAACAGGAGCGGCTCACCGACAGCCTTCCAACTCGCCATGACATCCTGCGGTTCGGCTACATAGTGGAAGGCCGCGGGTTCAGCGAAGTCACCGTGCGCGCAGCGGAAACCGTCGCCCGCCAGCGAGAGGGGGAGCGTTCCTAGGAAGCGCACGGCGCCGCGGTTCAGCTGGCTGCGGGTCCAGCGAATGACCTCCTGCGCCGTGTCGTTAAAAAGCGTGTCGTCCAGCTTCCGGCAGACCACGGCATCATGATTGCCGAGGACCAGGTGGTGTACATTGGCATACACGGATTCGAGCACCTGCGCGGGACTCGGGCCATAGCCGACGACATCGCCAAGGCAGATGATCTGGTCGACCTGCATACTGCGGATATCCAGCAGCGCAGCCTCCCACGCCTGCCGGTTTGCATGAAGATCGGATACGATGGCGAAACGCATACGCCGTAGCTTAAAAGAGGCGCAGCGCGGGATCAACCCGGAAATGAAGACTCCTGTTGTGCGTCTAATACGGGCCAGGCGGCTTGGCTGGCGCCGCCATCATCTGCCGAGGAAGCAGCCGTTTGCCCTTACGAGCCGCACGCGCTGACCTCGACCCGGTTGCTGAACCCTGCGAACGTTTCCGGCGGTGCCTCCAGCAACACGCTGAGGACTCGCTCCCCTTCGCCCGCCGGGAGCTCCACGCTCAGCGGCGCATCGTCCATGGTCTCCTTGACCGCCACTTTGCTCCGGTCCAGCCAGATTTCCGCTTTACCGGTAATTCCATGAAACCGCACTTGCCCGCCCGACTGCCGGATCGCGGCATAGGGCACAAAACGAGCGCGATACACCGCCCACGTCCCGCCCGTATACATCTGCAACGTGCCGGGGATAAGCGCCGACCAGGAGTTCATGTCGTGATCCGCCACCTCAACATTGGGGTCCAGGGCGCATGCGGCCACCGGTGACATGCGCCAGTCGCGCAACGCAAAGACCGGCTCCGTCAGCGGGACGGCCGGGCGCGGCGACACCGCCGTAATGGGAATGGTGAGTTCCGCTGGCGCCACCCCGGCAGCCGACGCCCGCAGCGTCAACCCCCCGGCCTCCGTACCCGCCTGCACCAGCACCTGCGCCAGCCCATTGAACAGACTGCGCCGCAGCCCCTTCTCGGGCTCATGGCTGTTGGGGTCGCCATTGCCTACGCCGATCACGCGCCCGGGGCCGTGGAGTTCAAACATCACCGGCAAACCTGCCGTCGGCACGGCACGCCCCTGCGCATCCACCGCATCAACCGTGACCGGCTGCGCGTCGGCACCATCGCCTGCCATCGCCAGGCGGTCCGGCACAAGGCGCAGCGCCACCGGCGCCCCCGTGGTCTCCACCGCCGTCCTGATAATCTCCTGTCCATCGCGCCGCGCGATGGCTTGCAACCGCCCCGGCGCATACGGCACGTCCCAGGCGACCATCTCCAGCGGATCCACCGCCTGCTCGCCCAGCGAGCGCCCGTTCAATAACAACTCCACACTCGCCGCGTTGCTCATCACCAGCACCCGAATGGCTTGCCCCTCGCGCCCCGCCCAGTTCCAATGCGGCACCATCTGCAACACGGGACGGTCCGTCAGCCAATGCGCCTGGTGAATGTAAAACCCTGTCTTCGGAAAACCGCACAAATCCAAACAACCAAAGACCGAACTGGTGGCCGGCCAGACCAACGGCGTCGGTTCCCCGTGGTAATCAAACCCGGTCCAGATAAATCCCCCGGCGAGGTACGGCCGCTGCACAATCGCCTTCCACCCCTCCCGGTGCGTTGCCCCCCACGGCGCAGCCTCGGAGTCGTAGGCATCAATCAGGTTGCGCGCACGATCACTCTGATATTCACCGCGTATCATGAAGGCGGACGTGTCTTCCGAACTGGTCAAACAGATCTGTGGATTGGCCGCGTGGAACCGGTCATACGCCCAAATCTGATAGTTGAAACCGACCACATCGACAGCCTGCGCCACATTGACGGGATCGAACAACCCGCCATTCATCGCCGCGGTCACAGGCCGGGTCGGGTCGAGCCGTTTCACTACGTGGGTCATGCGCCGGACCATCTCGTACCCCGTCTCGCACCCCTGCATGGGCTCCTCATTGAAGACCGACCAGAGGATGACGCTGGGATGATTCCGGTCGCGCCGGACCAGCCACTCGAGCTGCCGGATATACTCGTCTGAACAGTTAAAATGACGGTTTTCGTCCATAACCAGCATGCCGAGCCGGTCACAGGCATCCAGGAATTCCGCGGCCGGCGGATTATGGGCGCAGCGGTAGGCATTGGCCCCCATCTCCTTGAGCTTGCGCAGCCGGAACTCCCACAGGGCATCCGGCAGCGCCACCCCCACGCCCGCATGGTCCTGATGATTACAAACGCCCTGCAGCTTGAGCGGCTGATCGTTCAGGAAGAAACCGTGGTCTGCATCGAAGCGGATGGTGCGGAACCCACACGTGGTGGCCACCTCATCCACGGTCCGCCCGTCGCGCCGCACCGCCACGCGCACCTGGTAGAGCGCCGGATCCGCCACGGACCAGAGGCGTGGCAACAGCACCGGTATGACACGCTCCACCACGACCTGCGCCAACGCCGGCACCGTGGTTCTGACACGCCGCGCCGCCACGCGCTGGCCTGCGGGGTCCCACAGCGTGATGGCGACCGCCACATCGGCCGCCGCCTGCGCGGAACTGCCCATCGTCACGGCCACCGGCACCTGCCACGTACCATCGTCCGCACGCACCGGATTAGCCCAAACACCATCGCACGCGATATGTACGGCATCCTTCTTGACCAACCAGGCATGCCGGTACAGCCCAGCCCCCTCGTACCACCACCCCTCCATCGTATCCGCATCCACCCGGATGGACAGCGTATTAATCGCATCGCCATACAGGGCAAAGGGCGTCATATCTACCTGGAACGACGTATACCCGCAGAAGTTGCGATGCACGATGCTGCCATTGAGCCAGACCGTGCAATGGGAAGCGATGCCGTCAAACTGCAGTTCCAGGTGGCGTCCCCGGTCCGAAACCGGCAGCCGGAAATGGCGACGGTACCAACCCACGCCGCGCGTCCGATACCCCTGCGCCAGATTTTCCGTGGCGACGAAACCACCCTCCACGGCCCAGTCATGCGGCAAATCCACCCGCCGCCAGAGGGTATCGTCATACGTGGGTGCAGCGGCGCCCTGGGCGACCCCTGCCTTGGCATTCATATAACTCTCGTTGTGCCCCGTGATCTTCGGGACGGGCAGATCCCCCTGATGGAACAACCAACCGCTGTCGAGGGAGAGACGCTCACGCTGCATGCCTGTCGCTGCTTTCATATGAATTACCGCGCTCCACAATACCAGCCCGCTGAATCCCGGATGGGCTTCTTCGTTACTTCAGATATATAAATTGGTGGCGGCTACTGGACTTGAACCAGTGACCGACGGATTATGATTCCGCTGCTCTACCGACTGAGCTAAACCGCCAAAGGTGCAAAAACGTCACGACTATAGAAAATGCCGTGCGGGAAGTCAATCCCCGGCCGTAATCTCTTTGCACAAGGCCAAGGCCAAGGCCAAGGCCTAGGGCCAAGGGCCGCCTGTTAACTCGACATTGGCCTGCCTTACTGGCAAGATAGAGCACGTTTTTCGTACAATCCGGCAGCAAGCCGCGGAGGCGGTCGGCCCGGCCAGCGACACCAAGCACCACGTACCACCATGGCTACTACCCTACTATTGCTGCTGTTGACCCTCCTGCTCATCCTCCTGAACGCCTTCTTCGTGCTGGCCGAGTTCGCCTTTGTCAAGGCCCGGCCAACCCAGATCGAAGTCCTGGCCGACCAAGGCAACCGACTGGCACGCCTCGTGCAGCACATCCAGACGAATCTGGACAAGTTCCTCAATGTCTGCCAGATCGGCATCACACTCGCCAGCATCGCGCTGGGCTTTGTCGGGGAACCGGCGCTGGCGAAAATCTTCACCCCCCTGCTGGCGTCCCTGGGGCTGGGGACTTCGGCCGTCATTACGGCGCATGGTGTCGCCATCGCCTTGAGCTACCTGCTCATCTCCTTCCTGCACATTGTCATCGGTGAACAAGTGCCCAAGATCATGGCCATCCGTCAGACGGAGCGGGCAGCCTTGTATACCGCCTACCCCATGTACATCCTCTACTACGTCTTCTACGCACCGCTCGGGCTGCTCAACGCCTCAGTCAACGCCGTCTTGAAGCTCTTCCGCATCCAGCCGGTCCATGGACACGCCGACCACTCCGACCAGGAAGTCCGGATCATCCTGAGTCAGTCCCAGTCCAGCGGCATGATCTCATTCCGGCGCCTGCTGTTCATCGAAAATGTGCTGGATATGGGCACGCTGGTGGTGCGCAACGCCATGCAAGTGCGCCAACGCGTGCAGCTGCTGCGCACCGACGCCGCGCCCGGCGCCAACGAGGCCGTCATAACCAAGTACCGGCACTCCCGCTACCCTGTACTCCATAGCGACGAAGCGGCGCCCGCCGGCTTTGTGCACATCAAAGACCTGCTCCTGGCCCGCCTGGCCGGCAAAGAGACCACCGACCTCACGGCGTTCGTGCGCCCCTGCCTGAAGGTAAAGGAGCGCGACATGCTGGAGAATGTGCTCTCCGAAATGCAGCGCAAAGCCATGCACGTGGCGATCGTGTACAACGACGCCGGCGCTTGGAGCGGCATGATTACGCTGGAGGATATCCTGGAAGAAGTGGTCGGCACCATCGAGGAGGAATATCCCACCGAACCCCCCATCCGGCTCAAGCATGCCCTGCACTCGGCGGAGCTTGTGATCACGGATGTCGAAGGCGAGACCATCGTGGCCGCTGTCCATCATGCACTGATGCGCGTGAACCCGCAACTGCTCCCCTTATCGGTCACCGAGATTATCCCGCATATCGCTGAGCGAGAACATGCCGGCAGCAGCTATGTCGGCCGCAGCCTGGCCATCCCGCACGCCCGCTTGAAAAACATCAGCCAGCCCCTCGTCGTATTCGCCCGGATGAAAACCCCCATGGCCGCGCCCACCGCCTATAGCCAGGACGTGATCCGCTACCTCTTCATCCTGCTGACACCCGCCAGCGCCCCCCGCCAGCACCAGATCCTGCTATCCCGCATCGCCGGCATCTTCGAAAGCGGCTACCTGGATGCCCACCTGGAGCAGGCCACCACCGCCCGCGCCATCTATGAAGCCATCGTGGAAGTCGAACAGGCTACAGATATGCCCGGCTGACCTGCGCATTCAATGTGCCAAAAGCTGCCCCGCCTGTCGAGCCGCGCCCGCTCATTCTCGCGTAAGTTGATAGACTAAATTGATTTTATTCGTGACACGCCCGCCAAACCTGCTACGATACGCCCATCAACCCGAAATTAGAGGCGACATGGACAGTTATCGCATCAGCAATCTGAAGGCGCTGGAAGCCGAAAGCATCTACATCCTGCGCGAAGTGATGGCGGAATTTGAGCGCCCCGTCATGCTCTATTCCGTCGGCAAGGACTCTTCCGTGCTGGTGCATCTGGCGCGCAAGGCGTTCCATCCGGCCCCCATCCCCTTCCCGCTACTGCACGTGGATA
>CAYSHQ010000007.1:0-17501 GCA_964430835.1 uncultured Lentisphaerales bacterium | reverse complement strand
GGTGTCGGGTGTCGTCCTCGATTTCACGATTCGAGCACGAGGACGACGACGAGAGGCTCGCGCCGCTACCCGATTGCGACGGATAGGACGTACAAGCTGCATTTCCGAGGGGGGGCTACTGGTTGTAGATGGCCCCTTGGCGGAAGGCGGCCCAGGCTGTCTCAAACCAGGCATCGCTGTCGGGCATGGGTCTACGCGGGATCCAGCGCGAGGTGGCGCAGCCCTCACGCTGGGCGATAGTCTCCAGCACCTGCTCGCGGAAAGCCGGGTTTTCGGGCGCGAAGCTCCACTGGGCGGCATCCAGACGCGCATGGGCGCGGGCACCGGCGGGATCGAGTACGATGCAGGAGCCGCGGCTACCGACGCCGCTCGTCACAGCAAAGTGCACAGCCTCCAGATAGACGGCGTGTGCGAAGCAGAGTTGGCGGTTGCGCAGCGCTTCGCGCGTCTCTTCGGCAGTGCCAGCGCAGCCGGCCAGTTCCAGGCGGTGCCACTGCGCCCAGGCGTCGGTCACGGCTTGCTGCAGATCGCCCTGGGCGCGGATGTGCGCGGCGGAGCGGCTCATGCGGGCCTGTAACTGCGCGCGTTCCGCCCGCCAGTCGGTGGCCAGCTTGGCGCCGAGCAGCGGCGTCAGCTCCGCCTGAGCCGCGGCGAGGGCGGCTTGGCGCGTCTCCGGGCGCACGGTGCCTTCGCGGTAGCGGGCGGCAATGTAGTCGGCCACGCGGAAGCCGCCGACCTGCCCGGCGTTCAGCGCGGAGCCACCCGGGCGGTAGACGCCGTGGGAGCCGTTGACTTCGCCGACCGGAAAGAGGTGCGGCAGGTTGGTGGACTCCCACCAGTGGTTGCCGGCGAGGCCGCCGTTGTTATGCTGGGCGCAGACGGCGATCTCCAGCGGCTCGGCCGTGATGTCAATGCCGTGATCGCGGTAGAGCTCGATGGCGCCGGGGTTCATCTTGTGCAACCGGGCGAGCGGCGTGTCGAGCAGCGCCTGCGACTTCTGGAGGTAGGTGTGCGCTTCGGCTGTAAGGTCCTCGAAGCGGAATCCGTCCGGGTTAGTGCGGTAGTCGAGGAAGACGCGGCGCCCCTTGAGGACGGTCTCGATGTAGACCAGGATATCCACGATGGACGATCCGCCCACGATCTTGCGCGAGTCGAAGGGCCACTGATACCCTTTCAGGAAGACCATGGAGTTCATGGCGCCCAGGGTGTCGAAGTACGGTGGCAGGAACTCCCGCGCCTCGCTCTGCCCGTCGGCCGCGGTGCTGAGGAAGCGTGGCACGACTTGCATGTAGGTGCCGGAGACATTCCAGCGGAAACGGATGGAGGCTAGGCCGTATTGGGATTCCGGCAGGTTCTGTGCGGCGGCGCCGGCCAGCAGGGCCACGCCAATGGCGCCGGTGTGGACGTTGGGGTAGACGCTGCTCTGGTAGAGTCCGCCAGGGCCGCCCACGGCCAGGATCACGTTTTCGGCGGTGTAGTATTCCAGTTGGCCATGTTCATCCAGGGCGGCGGCACCCACGGCCCGGCGCTGGCCGTCCTGTTCGGCGGTAAGGAGCGAGACCACGACGCGTCCTTCGCGCAGCGGGATTTGCCAGTGCTGGACTTCGCGGATCAGGGCGCGGCACATGTCGCGCGAGGTGTAGGGGCCCACGGAGGTGGCGCGCTGGCGCGGGTCATGGTCGGTTTTGTAGCCGACGAACTGTCCGTAGGCATCCTGCGGGAACGGCACGCCGATGTTGACCAGGTTGAGAAAGGCGCGGGCGGAGAGGCTGGCTTCCACCAGTGCCAGGTCGCCGTGCATGCTGCCGCCAGCCAGGTAGGTCTCGGCCATTACCTTGGGGGCATCAGCTTCGGCACCGCACATGGCGAGTTTGTAGTAGGTTTGCTTATCGCTGCCGGCGTTGATGGAGGTGCCCATCTGCAGCCCTTCGGTAAGGAGCAGCAGGTCGGTGATCCCCTTGCGGCGGAGCTGCAGGGCGGCGTTGAGACCGGCAGCGCCGCTGCCGATGATCAGGGTGTGGCAGGTGTGTGTCTTATGCATGGCTGGTGTGGTGGTTAACCGCGAATGAACGCCAATGTTGTGTGGGGGTTGTGTGGGGGTTGTGTGGTGGTTGTGTGGTGGTTGTGCGGGGTTAACCGCGAATGAACGCGAATGGACGCGAATGTTGGGGTGGTTGTGCGGGGTTAACCGCGAATGAACGCGAATGGACGCGAATGTTGGGGTGGTTGTGTGGTGGTTGTGCGGGGTTAACTGCGAATGAACGCGAATGTTGGGGTGGTGGTTGTGTGGGGGGTGTGCGGGGGGGCAACCGCGAATGGACGCGAATGTTGGGTGGTGGTTGTGTGGTGGTTGTGCGGGGTTAACTGCGAATGAACGCGAATGTTAGGGTGGTGGTTGTGTGTGGGGAACCGCGAATGAACACGAATGGACGCGAATGTTGGGGGTGGTATTGACGTAACGCTTCCACTCTAGACGTGGTGCGCCAAAATTAATCAGTAACCCCAGTGGCAGGTGGGTGGCGTGCAGGTAGTTGAGAAGTTGGGCTTCTTCCATGACGGTGATGGCTCTGATCGCCTTGATCTCGACAATGATTTGGTCATAACAGAGAAAATCCGCCACGTACTCTTTGCTCAATCGCGTTCCCTTGTAGAAGATTGGGATGCGCTGCTGTGGGATGTATGGAAGCTTGCGGGCCGCAAGCTCAACCTCCATCGCTTCCTGATAGACGGCTTCCAGGAAGCCACAGCCCAGTTGATTGGCAACCTCAATGGCCGCCCCCACAACTTGAAAGGCTTCCTCTTTCAAGATTAATTCGTGGTCATTGGCGTTCATGCGCGGTTTGCCCCATAACATTCGCGTTCATTCGCGTTCATTCGCGTTCATTCGCGGTTAACCTCACGGCTATTGGCGTTCATTCGCGGTTAACCTTACGGCTATTGGCGTTCATGCACGGTTCGCCCCCACGGCCATTCGCGTTCATGCGCGGTTAACCCACGGTATGCGAGGTTCTACGGTTACAGTCGCTGGATGGTCTGGCCGCCGTCCACCATGATGACCTGGCCGGTGGAGTAGGCCAGGTCGCCGCGTGCCAGCATGGCCACAGCCCGACCGACATCCTCGGGGAGGCCCCAGCGCGATTGCAGCAGCAGCCCTTCGCCAATGAGCTTGTCGTACTTGGCCGTGACGCCGGCGGTCATGTCGGTCTTGATGATGCCGGGGCGCACTTCGTATACCGGCAGGTCGAACTCGCCCAGGCGGGTGGCCCAGAGCTGGGTGGCCATGCTGATGCCAGCTTTGGAGATGCAATATTCACCGCGGCTGGGGGAGGCGACCGTGGCGGAAATGGAGGAGATGTTCACGATGCAGCCACAAAACGACGGCGTGACGCGCTTCTGTGCCACGAGCCAGTTGGCCACGGCTTGTGTCAGAAAATACGGCCCTTGCAGGTTGATTTTGATCAGGCGCTCAAAGCTCTCTTCTGTGGCTTCCAGGATGTCGGTGCGGACCTGCGGTGCCACGCCGGAGTTGTTGACCAGGATATTCAGGCGGCCGAAGCGCGCGCGGATGGCGTCGAGCATCTGCGTGCGTGCGGATGGGTCAGAGACATCGGCGCGGCAGTAGAGGACATCTGCGCCGAGCTGCCGCAGTTCTAGTAGAGCTTCGGCGACTTCATGCTCCTGGCGCACGCCGCAGATGGCGAGGTCTGCGCCGTCTTTGGCGAGGGCCTGGGCGATGCCCAGCCCGATGCCGCGTCCGCCGCCGGTGATGAGGGCCACTGGTTTCATGTGGGATCTTTCCTGTCCAAGCATTCCCTTTGGCACCACGGAAGAGTTGTACGTTCCTCGCCGTGGCACACGTATCCGCGGGGGATGCTAGGCCTTCAGGTTCGGCAGGGTAACCCAGCGGCGGTTTTTCCAGGATTCGATCCCCTTTTCCGCGAGCTGGACGCCCTTGGCGCCTTCGAGCAATCCCCAGGGGAAGGGCTCGTTGCGCACGAGGTGACGCAGGAAGAGTTCCCACTGCACCTTGAAGGCATTCTCGAATTCGCGCTGTTCCGGCATCTTCTGCCAGGTGTTATAGAAGTCCACCGCCTGCGGGATGTCGGGGTTCCAGACCGGACGCGGCGTGGCGCCGTAGGGTTGCAGCCAGACGTCGCGCAAGCCAGCCACGGCCGAGCCGTTCTCGCCATCCACTTGCACGGTCAGCAGGTCATCGCGCCGGACGCGGGTGCACCACGAGCAGTTGAAGTGGCAGATGATACCATTGGCCAGTTCGAAGGTGGCATAGGCGGCGTCGTCCGCGGTACAGGTGAACGCTTTGCCCTGCTCGTCCACGCGCTTGGCAACATGCGTGGCGCCGAGGCAGTTGACGGATGCGATCGGGCCAAAGATATTGTCGATGAGGTAGCGCCAGTGGCAGAGCATGTCGATGATCATGCCGCCGCCTTCTTCCTGGCGGTAGTTCCAGCTCGGGCGCTGGGCCGGGATGGTGTCGCCTTCAAAGACCCAATAGCCGAATTCGCCCTTCACCGAGAGGATGCGGCCGAAGAAGCCGCGATCCATGAGAGTCTTCAGTTTCAGGAAGCCGGGTAGCCAGAGCTTGTCCTGAACCACGCCATGCTTGACACCGGCCTTCTTGGCCAACGTGTAGAGCGCCAGGGCATCGCGGGTGTTGGTGGCCGTGGGCTTTTCGCAGTAGATATGCTTGCCAGCGCGGATGGCGCGCGTCACGGACGGCACGCGCAGGCTGGTCCCTTGGGCGTCGAAATAGACGGGGTAGGCGGGATCCTTCAGCACGGCATCGAGGTCCGTGGTCCACTTGATGTTGCCGGCCTGCGCCGCGAGCTTGGCGAGCTTGATCGGGTTGCGGCCGACCAGGATCGGGTCGGGGAGGATGAACTCCGTGGGGGAGAGTTTGACGCCACCCTGCTGGATGATTGGCACGATGGAACGCAGCAGATGCTGGTTCGTGCCCATGCGGCCGGTGACGCCGTTCATGATGATGCCGATTTTGTGGATCTTGGGTTGCTCGCTCATGGTGTTCTCTTGGGGTTATTTCGAGGCGGGTTTTTCGGTGCACTGCGGCTGGGCGCCGGCGGGGAGCGGCGGGGCTTCCGTGCCGGCCTTGGGCAGCGTGCCTTCCAGTTCCTGTTTCCAGTGGGCGACATGGCCAGCCGGACCGTAGCAGTAGAGCATGCGGGCCGGTGATTTGCCGATGTTTGTCGCCTGATGAAAGACACCGTTGGGAATGTATGCGGCCTGGCCCGGGTGCAGAACCTGGCGCTCGCTGCCGAGGCAGATCTCTACGGTCCCTTCGAGGATGAAGTAGACTTCTTCCTGTTCCTGGTTGTGCCAGGGGACTTGGCCACCATCCGGGTCGAGCGTGACCGACCCGACGCAGAAGTTCTGGGCTTGGATGGGCGATACGCCGCCGACCCAGTTCTGGGTCAGGCGGCGCGCGGGGTACCGGCGGCCGGGAATGTTGGCCAGGTCAGCAACTTGCATGGGGGAGGTCCTTGGGATCGCGGCGGTGCGTGTGGCAGGTGAGGGCGGGCTTAGCGGCGCCAGTTGATGAGTACGGTCACCGGCGCGACCTCGTTCGCCAGACCCGCGCTGAACCAGTGCTGGTTCTCGGGCAGCAGGTTGATCAGGCCGATCTGCATGCCATGGTCGGCCTGCGCGGCCATGTTGAGGACGCCAAGCTGCAGACCGGAGAGGCGACCCGCATAGTTGAAGAGCCCGATTTGCAGGCCGCTGCAGATGTCGGCCGTGTAGTTGATACAGCCAAGCTGCGCGCCGTAGAGGTCGGCGGAGGTGAGGTTAATCAGACCTAGTTGCGTACCGGTGTAGTTCTCGGCGTAGTTGACGGCGCCCAGGCTCAGGCCGCCGCTAGTGCCATAGCTACCGTTGATGAGACCGATGGCCAGGGCATGCTGTGGGTTCATTCCCCAGAGGTTGAGGGCAAAGCCGTTGATGTGGTCGGTAGATGGCCGTAGGGCCACGTCGGGGATGAGGCTGGCCTGGAAGAAGGCATCGGCTGCGCGCAGTCCGGTTGACAGGCTGAGCATGGCCAGCAGGGATAGCAGAAGCTTGGTGGTTCTCATGGTGTATCTTTCTGGTCTAGGCAGTCCCTTTTGGGTCAAGGAGCGCCGGGTGGATAAAGGGGTAAATATAGCCTATTGCCCCCCCTGGTCGCAAATAGAAGAAAAGGTAACTACTCAGGTGCCAGTGTTCGCGGCCCCGCCCCAACCCCGAACACTGAACACTGGCACCTGAGCAGTTACGGCTAAAGTAACCTCAGGGTTGGCGGCGTGACAGGAGCTGGCAGGCGTGTTGCAGCTGTTCCGGTTCGCCTAGTAGCAGGACGTGATCGCCGGGGAGCAGGCGTTCGCCCGGGGCGGGGTTGGTCATCCGGCGGCCCGCGCGCGTAATGCCCACTAAGGTGACGCCGGTACGCCTGCGTAAATAGAGGGCGCGTAGCTCCTTGCCGGATGCGGTCGCCCCGGCGGGAATCACGGTGTCCGCGAACTGCAGCACGGAGTCGGCCTGGCCGGGGGCGCAGGGGTGGGGGGCGGCTGCCGGGCTGCCGGAAGGCGAGCTGGCCGGTACGCCGCCGCCGAGCATGCTGTCGAGTGCGGTGCGGGCTTGCCGGTAGACGCGGGCCAGCCGGCGCCACCCCCAGAAGCCGGTGGCGATGGTTACGGCCATGAGCAGTAGCAGCAGTTCCCGGGAGGGGAGCATGGTGGCGCTCAACACAAAGGTCAGGACTGTCAGGCCGATGGCACCTGCCACCAGGATGGCGCTGGCGACGAAGTTCCGGGCGGTACGCGCCCACGGTGCGTTCAGGTTGGCTGGGATGGCCAATTCGGCCAGCAGCATGCCAAGCCCCTGTACTTTGCCGAGGATGGTGGCATAGAGTGGCAGGCATATGAGCATGGCGCAGATCCAGAGCAGCACGGCAACCAGGCCGGGGCGTGCGGGGAGGAAGGTGAAGAGCGCAGGTGCCTGTTGCGCCAAGTAGCCGGCGCTGGCGATCGCGCTGCAGATCAGCAGGACGCTGCCGGCGATCAGGATGAGCGAGCGTCGTACGGCGCGACCAACCGCACTGGCTGGCCGGAACTGGCCGATGCGCTCCGTCCATTGCCCATAGAAATGAAAGAACGCGGTCCAGCGGCGGCAGGTTGCGCTCCCTTCCAGGAGGGTGGCCAGCCGATCGGCCACCAGCAGCAGCGGGGCGCTGCAGACGATGCTCAGGACGGCCGCGCCGACACCCACTTGGTACACGGGTTCACGCGTGGCGTGGAGCGATACGCCCAGCGCGGCAATAATGAAGGCGAATTCGCCGACTTGCGCCATGCTGCCGCCGACGCGCACGGCGGTGGGAAGGTCGTGGCCGGTCAGCAGCGAGCCCAGGGTGTTGGTGGTAAACTTGCCGACCAGGATGATGGCGGTGACGGCCAGTACCGGCCCGCTATGCTGCAGCAGCATGCCGGGGTCGAGCATTAACCCGACCGCCACGAAGAAGACGGCGCCGAACATGTGGCGCATCGGTTCCATCATGGCGTTGATGCGCGTGACAGCGAGCGATTCCGAGGCCAGCGCGCCGACGAGCACGGCGCCGAGAGCCATGCTCAGGCGCAGGTTCTCGGCCACCATGGATACGGAGCAACCGATGCCCAGCAACACGAGCAGCAGCACTTCCTCGTTCTCGAGGCGATGGGCATAGTTCAGCAGGCGCGGCAGCGTGAGCTGGCCGCCCACAATCACCACCGTCAGAAAGAGGACCAGTACCCATAATTGATTGAACACCAGGCCGGCCTGCCAGGTCCCGGTCACGGCTACACCGGTGAGGATCGCGATCATGACGATGGCCAGTACATCCTCGATCAGGGTGATGCCGATGGCGAGGCTGGCGAACTTCTCGCGGGTGCGCCCCAGCTCCTGGAGGGTGCGGGCCAGAATGGTGGTGGAGGAGTCGCAGATCATGCCGCCCAGGAAGAGGCTTTCCACGACGGTCCAGTGCAGGGCGCGGCCGAGCCCGTAGCCGAGGCCGAATAGCACGGCCACGTCCATCAGGGCGGTGATGCCGACGGTGGGGCCGACCTTGCGTAGTCGGCGCAGGTTGAACTCCAGCCCGACAGAGAACATCAGGAAGACCACGCCTAAGTCAGCCAGCAGGCGGATGCTCTGCTTGTCGCTGATCAGCGGGCTGGCCCAGGTGTGTGGCCCCAGCAGCAGGCCGGCCAGAATATAGCCGACCACCTTCGGCTGCCGGAGCCGCTGGAATAGCAGGCCGGCTGTCCCGGCGGCCAGCATGACAACGGCCAAATCGTGGAAAAAGTGTGCGTATGGCATGGTGACAAGCCTGTACGGGGTGCGCGTGCACGTCCACGCACCCCTCCGCACCCCGGCCGCCGGTTGGGCTTAGACCAAGCCGCGCCAGCCGGTGACGTTCTCCAGCTTGGCCTTGATGGCGTTCACGAACTGGGCGCCGAGGGCGCCGTCCACCAGACGGTGGTCGGCGGAAAGGGTCAGGCTCATGCAGGTGCGCACGGCGAGCTGGCCATTGACGACCACAGCCGCTTCCCGCGCACTGCCCACGGCGAGGATGCCGGCTTCACCGGGGTTGATGATGGCGCTGAACTGGTCCACGCCCAGCATCCCCATGTTGGAGACCGTGAAGCCGCTGCCGGTCATCTCGTCCGGTGTGAGTTTGCCATGGCGCGCTTTTTCAGCCAGCGCGCGCGCCTGGTCACGCAGTTCCGCCAGGGAGAGGAGTTGCGCGGTGCGGATCACGGGGACTACCAGGCCGTTTTCGACATTGACGGCCATGCCGAGGTCCACGTCACCACGCCAGGCGGTGGTCTTGCCATCGGTGGAGCTGTTGACGGTCGGGAACTCGCCGAGGGCCTGCACCACGGAGAAGAGGACGAAGTCGTTGATGCTGTAGGTGCTGCCGCGCGCCTTGCATTCGCTGCGGAACTTCATCAGCGCGGTGACATCGGCGGTGACGGTGACATAGAAGTGCGGGATGTTCTGCTTGCTTTCAGTCAGGCGGCGGGCAATCACCTGTCGCATACGGCTTAACGGCTTGGGGAGGCGCTGGGTGGCGCGTTCCACATCCTCGGTCATAATGCGGCCGCCTTCGCCGGAGCCACGCACGGTAAGGATGTCCACGCCCTTGGTTTGGGCGAGCTGCTTGGCGGCAGGGGTGATGCGCAGGGCGTCGTAGTTGTGGGCCGTCAGGTAGTCGCGCACATCCTTCTCGGTCACGCGGCCGTTGGGGCCGGTGCCCTTGATCGGGGCGGCGGCGATGGCGCAGTCGCGGATGAGAGCCTTGGCGCGGGGGGAGATCACCTGCTTGGCCGGGGCCGCTTCCGTCCGGGGGGCGGGTTTGGCGAGCTGCGGGGACTGGGGTTCGGCTTCGGCGGTGCTGGCAGAGACTTTGCGTTCGGTCTGCTGGGGTTTGCTGGCGGCCTTGGGCGCCGACGCCTCGGCCTTGGGGGCCTTGGGTTCCGCCGCAGGCGGCGGTACGACCTCCGGCAGCTTTTCGCCGGGGGTCCCCACGAAGCCGACGACGGTGTTAACCGGGACGGTCACGCCTTCGCGCACGAGGATCTTGATCAACGTCCCTTCAAAGAAACTCTCCACTTCGAGGTTGGCCTTGTCGGTCTCGATCTCGAACAGGATGTCGCCCTTGGCCACGGCGTCCCCTTCCTGCTTGATCCATTTGACAATGGCGCCTTCTTCCATGGTCTGTCCAAGTTTCGGGAAAATAACAGTCTGTGCCATGATGTGCTCCCGCAAGTTGTCGTCAAATTTCGTGCAAACGGCGTGTAGAGTACCTGAAACGGAGTGGCTTGTCACGACCTAGGCATTGAAGGCGGTGTCGAAAGCGGTCACCAGCTCGCGGATGGATTGCCAACGTTGGGCGGGGTCGAAGGCGAGGGCGCGGTCGAGTACCGCAGCGACGGGGGTCGCGAGTCTGGTGATGGGGGGGCGTGGCCGCAGGGCCAGATCCTCATGGGTGGCGTTTTCGTCCTGTGGCAGCAGGCCGGTGAGCATCTGGTGGAGCAGGACACCCATGGCAAAGACATCGGTGGTGGCGTCGAGGAGTTGATCGCAGCGCAGTTGCTCCGGGCTCATGTAGGCGGGCGTGCCAAAGACAAAATCGCTTTTGGCGCGGCGCTGGTGCGCCACGGTGGCAATGCCGAAATCAATCAACTTGATTACGCCGTCCGGTCGCACCAGGATGTTACCGGGCGTGACGTCGTTGTGCAGCACCCCATGGGTGTGTGCGTAGCTGAGCGCGGAGCCGATG
Source organism: uncultured Lentisphaerales bacterium (assembly GCA_964430835.1). Lineage (GTDB taxonomy): Bacteria > Verrucomicrobiota > Kiritimatiellia > RFP12 > CAIWXQ01 > CAIWXQ01. The sequence continues at coordinate 7,180 of CAYSHQ010000007.1, read as the reverse complement.
GTGATGGCCATCGCACGCACATAATCCGGCTGGCGTGATTCGGCGAACTGCAGGGCCTCGTACAGGGTGTTGCCAGGGACGTATTCCATCACCAGGAAACAGGTGCCGGCGCGCTGGCCGAAATCGTAGAAGCGCACGATGTGCGGATGCGTCAGCTGCATGCAGGTCTTGGCTTCATTCTTCAGCGCCTGCAAGACCTGCTCGTCACCGACGAATTCCGGGTGCAGGATCTTGACGGCCACTTTGGTGTCGAGCAGCAGGTCGTGGGCGAGATAGACCTTGCCGACCCCGCCTGAGCCCAGCAGTTTGTCCAGCCGGTAGCGGGGTTCCTGCAGCGCGGGTGCCGGTTCGGCTGGCTGCGGGGGCGGAGCAGGCGGAGGTGTCATCCAGCCGCCAGCGATGGGCGCGGTGGGGCGGATGCCAGCCATGGGCTTGGTGGGGCGGATGAGGACGGTAGGCTTGCTTTTGCGCTCGTCGTTCGTGGGGAAGCCGAAGATGCGGCCGGTGGTGCCGGCGTTCTTGACCTCACCCAGATTGTGTCCGATGGCACTGGCGTTTCGGGCTTCGCTCAGGATGCGACCGGTGGAGCCGCTGCCGAGGATGCGACCGGTGGCACTCGCGCTCTTAGACTCGCCGAGGATGCGACCGGTCTGGCCGGCCGGTCTGGTCGGCGTAGGCAAGGCCGCCGTGGGTGCCTCTTCGACGGACAACGTATTGCGGTAGACCGCCTGTCGCAGGTTCATGAGGCGCCACGGCTTGGGGATGAAGGCGTTCGCTGACCCTTGTTGTACAAGCGTGGTGGCGGCGCCGGCCAAGTAGGCTGGCCCGGTCAAGATGATGCGGGCGGCGGGGTTGCGCAGGCGGATGCGGTCGGCGTCGGCGTGGAAATCCAACCCTTCCATGGAGAGATCGCACAGCCAGACATCGCAGGTGGATTCGGCCAGATAGTAGTGAAACTGGGCCCGGGAGGCCGCCGCAACCACAATGGCCTGGTCTGATGCCAGCGATTTCTGCGCAATGGCAACCTCTTTATCCAACACAAGAATGATTTGGCAACTAGGCACGCTATGCTACTCCCCCGTGACGCCAGTACGGCGATCTTCGCGAATGGGATATATGATAGCGGGTTGCCTGCCCCCCGCCAAATGAAAAACAGCAATACCCTGTATGACCTGAACTGGCACGCTGGCGGCATGCGACGAGCGGGTTGAGAATCTTCCCTGAACCCTGCACCCTAGCACCTGGCGCCTGCGCTGTTGCCAGCGCTTCATTCGCGGTTACGGAACTCCCGGGGGTGGACCCCTGCTTGTCGGGAAAAGACGCGTGAAAAATAGGCGGGGTCGGCATAGCCGCAGCGGTCTGCGACCTCGGCGATGTTCCAGGGGGTGGTGCGCAAGAGGTGGCGGGCCAGGTGGCAGCGCTCTTGGTTGATGTGGGCGGTCAGACGTATGCCGGTTTCCCGGTGGAACCGGGTGGAGAGATAGTCGGGCGTACAGCTCAGTTGCGCCGCCAGGAACTGCACGCAGAGGCGTGTTTCGGCGAGGCGTTCCCGGACCAGGCGCCGGGCGCGTGCCACCAGCGCGGATTCCATGTTTTTACAGGCGGGTTCAGTCTGCTCCAGCAGGGACTGCATCAGGGCGAGGTGTGCCAGCAGCAGTCCGTGGATGACTGGGTGCTGCACGGGGTGGCCGGCGGCTACGAAATCGGCGGCTTCGTTCAGGTAGCCATAGAGCCGGCTGCCGTAGGGGTGCATGGTGCTGCAGCTGCCGGCGACATGGATGGGCGCCAGCGGCGTGCGCGGCTGCGGTACGGGCAACCCCGCGTGATAATGCAACTGGCCTGGGGCATGCATGCAGACCAGATTGCAGAACGGCGAGCGCGTGGAGTCGGCCGTCTCCTGGTGTGCCACGCCCCGTGGCACTACTAGGAGGTCGCCGGCCTCCACGTGCAGGACGCCGGTCGTCAGGCGCATGCGTGAGGTGCCGCTGAGCTGCAGGAATAGCTCCGGCTGGGAATGGTAGTGGCTGTCGGGAACCATGTGGCAGAAAAGCGGCGTCGCCACCGGGATGTGCACCCCGGCCAGTTCGCCGCCCGTCAGTCGCTGGATACAGGCGGTCAGGGCTTGCCGTGTCAGGTAGTGAACCCCGTCGGGTGTCTGGGCTTGCGCGGTTAGACAGGTTTTGTCCATGTTTTATAGGAAAGTTCCTGAGATCTGTCGTTGATTTGTATAACATAATGCCTAATATATGGCTTTGTTGCAAGGGCGATCAGGCAGGTTTTGTCTGATGATCCGGTAGTAGGCATCCAACAAGGAGCGTTCAGATGGCAAAAGCAATGGAGCGGAAGCTGCGGTGTGGTGTGATTGGCCTCGGCATGGGGCGCGGGCATGTGCAGGGGTACCAGAGCCACCCCATGTGCGAGCTGGTGGCGGTGGCGGATATGGACGAAGGGCGACTGGCGCAGGCCAAGACCGAGTTCAAGGTGCCGCATGCCTATACGGACGCGCTGGAGATGGTGAAGCAGGCGGAACTGGACGTGGTCAGCGTGGCCACACCGAACAAGTTTCATGCGCCGCTTACCATCGCGGCGCTGAAGGCCGGTTGCCATGTGCTGTGCGAGAAGCCCATGGCCATGACGCTGACCGAGGCGCTGGCCATGCAGCGCACTGCGGTGGCGTGCCGCAAAAAGCTGGGGATCAATTTCTCCTACCGCTTCAGCGCCATGAGCTTTGCGCTCAAGCAGCAAGTGGACGCCGGACTGATTGGTAAGATCTACTTCGGCCGCACCGTATGGCACCGGCGGCGTGGTATGCCCGGGTTTGGCGGCTGGTTTGGTAACAAGGAGCTGGCCGGCGGCGGCCCGCTGATTGACCTCGGCGTGCACCGGATCGACCTGGCTTTGTGGCTGATGGGGCACCCCCGGCCAGTTTCCGTTAGCGGCAGCACCTACAATGTCATTGCCGCGCGCAAGGCCATGGAACAGAAGAAGCACTACTCTGTGGAAGACCTGGCCGCCGGCATCGTGAAGTTTGATAATGGTGCCACGCTCATGGTCGAGGCCTCCTGGGCCCTCAACAACAACGAGAGCGAGCACATGGTCACCTCGCTCTACGGCGAGAAGGGTGGCCTGGTGCAGAAGAACCGTAATGGCACGTATGACTTTACCGCCGAGATCTATACCGAGGAGGGGGGCAACCTCTATACCAAAGTGCTGGATCAGGCCGGAACCCAGCCGCCCAATGCCTACCACGACTTTGTCGACAGCATCTTGCAGGACCGCGAGCCGCTGGCTAAGGCCGAGGACGGCATCCGGGTGCAGATGATTCTTGATGGCCTCTACCGCAGTGCGGCCGAGGGGCGCGAAATCCGTTTCAAAGCATAACCCTAAGGAGAGAACCACCATGTCTACGACAAGCAAGATCCGCGTGACCCTGTGGAACGAATTCCGCCATGAGCGGAGTAACGAGCAGGTTAAGAAGCTCTACCCCGACGGCATGCACAAGACCATTGCCGACGCACTGCAGCAGCAGGGGTTCAGCACCCGGCTGGCCGCGTTGGACGACGCCGAGCATGGCCTGACCGAAGAGGTTCTGGCCAACACCGATGTCCTGACCTGGTGGGGGCATTGCGCTCACGGCGATGTGCACGACGAGATTGTGGAGCGGGTGTACCGCCATGTGGTGGAACGCGGCATGGGGCTGATTGTTTTGCATTCCGGCCACCACGCCAAGATCTTCCGCAAGCTGATGGGGACCACTGGCAACTTGCGCTGGCGCGAGGCCGGCGAGAAGGAACGACTCTGGGTGATCACGCCGGCCCATCCGATTGCGGCGGGGATCGGCGACTTCTTTGAGCTCCCGCAAACGGAGATGTACGGCGAGTTCTTCGACATCCCCACGCCGGACGAACTGGTCTTCATCAGTTGGTTTGCGGGCGGCGAAGTGTTCCGCAGCGGTTGCTGCTGGCAGCGCGGCAAGGGGAAGGTTTTCTACTTCCGCCCGGGACACGAGACCTACCCGATCTACCACAATGCAAACGTACAGAAGGTGATTGGCAACGCCGCACGCTGGGCGAAATACCAGGGCAATGACACGCCCAATACCTGCATCTGGATGAAGGATCCGCTGGAAAAGCTCGAGGGCTAGGCCTGAGGCGGCGAGGTCCGGTCGCCTGAACGCGGCGGCTACGGTGCGCGCCTAGCAGACCCCGGGTCTGCTAGGCGCGCAAGGCCGTGGTTGTATGGGGATTGGAAGATCGTAAGATTGGGAGATTGGGCAGCCCCGCGCCAGCATGGCCAATTCACACACTAATCGTAATTGATTCATCAAGCACCGCTTGATCTTGCGTACCTTCCTAGGTTCGCAGGGAACTGCCTGTTTCCGCGTTTTTCCCATCCATCCAAGCATCCAGCCCAAAAAAATCTTACGCAGTGTAGGGGCGCTCCGCCGACTTTCGGCATGGAGTTGCTGTTGGGCTATCTCATCGGCCATGCGCGTCGCGGACGGGCTTGGTTGCAGGCTGCCTACCTGTCGCAGTAATTCGGTGGGTGCGAACGAAGGCGCGGGCCTTGCACGCAGGCTTCGCTCACTCCCACTCGATGGTGGCAGGCGGCTTGGAGGAGATGTCGTAGACCACGCGGTTGATGCCGCGCACCTCGTTGATGATGCGGTTGGAGATGCGCGCCAACGCTTCATACGGGATGCGCGCCCAATCAGCCGTCATGCCATCGAGGCTGTGTACCGCGCGGATCGCACAGGCGTTCTCGTAGGTGCGGCCATCACCCATGACGCCGACCGACTGCACGGGGAGCAGCACGGCAAAGGCCTGCCAGATCTCGCGGTAGTTGGGGAGCTTGTGGATCTCCTCCTGTACGCGCAGGTCGGCGCGCTGGAGCAGGTCGACGCGCTCGCGCGTAACTTCGCCGAGAATGCGCACGGCCATGCCAGGGCCGGGGAACGGCTGACGGTCCACCAGTTCCGGTACCAGGCCGAGTTCGCGGCCGAGTGCGCGCACTTCGTCCTTGAAAAGTTCGCGCACCGGTTCGATCAGCTCGAACTTCAGGTCGGGCGGTAGGCCGCCGACGTTGTGGTGACTCTTGATGGTGACGCTGGGGCCGCCGATGGGGGAGGCGCTTTCGATGACGTCCGGGTAGAGCGTCCCCTGGGCCAGGAAGCGGCAGTCGTGGAGCTTGCGGGCTTCGGCGGCAAAGACGTCAATGAAGATGCGGCCGATGGTCTTGCGTTTGACCTCGGGGTCGATCACGCCGCGCAGGGCGTCGAGGAAGAGGTCCTGGGCGTGGGCGACATGGAGGTCGAGCCCCATGCGTTCGCGATAGGTGGCTTCGACCTGCTCGGCTTCGCGGTAGCGTAGCAGCCCGTTGTCCACGAAGATGCAATGGAGTTGCGGGCCGATGGCGCGGTGGAGCAGGGCCGCGACGACCGAGGAGTCCACGCCGCCGCTCAGGCCGCAGATGACATGGGATTTGCCGACCTTCTGGCGGATGGCGGCGACGCTCTCCTCGATGAACGAGGACATGCGCCAGTCGCCGGTGCATTCGCAGCAGTCGAAGAGGAAGTGACGGAGAATGGCGGTCCCCTGGGGGGTGTGGACGACTTCGGGGTGGAACTGCAGGCCGAAGATGCGGCGGCTGGCATCGCCCATGGCGGCATTGGGGCAGGTGGCGGTCTGTGCCAGGCGCGTGAAACCGGGCGGGAGGGTTTCAACCTGATCGCCGTGGCTCATCCAGACATCCAGTTCTGCGGGGAGGTCGGCGAAGAGCGGGTCGGCATCCACCACGTCAATGCGGGCATGGCCGTATTCCCGCGCGTGGCCGGGCTTGACGCTGCCTTGCAGGGCGCGGGCGGTGAGTTGCATGCCGTAGCAGATGCCGAGCACGGGGATGCCCAGGTCGAAGATGGCCGGGTCGCAGAGCGGTGCGCCAGGCTCGAATACGCTCGAGGGGCCGCCGGAGAGGATGATGCCGGCGGGCTGGCGTTGGCGCAGCGTTTCAGCGGTGGTGTCGAAACGCAGCAGTTCCGAGTAGACGTGCTGTTCGCGGACGCGCCGGGCGATGAGTTGGCTGTATTGCGTACCGAAGTCGAGAATCGCGATCCATTTGTGTGCTGACATGCGGAAGTTGTAGCGCAAAAGGCGGGGGTGAGGCAAGAAAGGACCATCAGCCATGGCGGCGCTTGCGCACGAGGCGCATGGCGAGGAAGGAGAGCCACCAGCCGAGCAGGACCTGGGACGGGTAGTGCGAGCGCGAATCCACGCGCGACCAGGCGGTCAGGCCGGAGCCGGCATAGCAGAGGGTCTGCATCATGGGGTTGGTGGACATCCCGGCCAGCACCAGGAAGGAGATGGAACCGGCCATGGCATGCCCCGAGATGCCGTACTGCTTGCCGCGCCAAGGCTGCCAGTGCGAGCCGTGGCCGTTCTTGGGGCGGTCCCCGCCCAGGAGCCAGGTGGCGCCGTAGGCCATGGGGGCGGCGGCCAGGAAGGTGCGCGTAAACTGTGTGCCCCACAGACCGATGGCAGCCGTGGCCGGATGGGCCGGCGCCAGCACGCCGATGGTCATGGCGGCGATGGGGGCCAGCACGACCACATAGCGGTCGCCTATCTGTTTGGTCCCTTGTTGCAAGGCGGCGGCCGCCGGTGTGTCGGAGTGGATCTGCGCCTGGTAGGCGTCGGCCAGCCACTGGTCCAGCGGGGTATTGGCCAGGATGGCACCCAGCAGGAACCCGAGCCCCAGACGCACCAGATTGCGCCAGGCATAGAAGGCGCGGATGTCGCCCCACAACACCTGCCACAGGCGCAGCAGCCAGACTTTAGGGGTGAAGGGCATGCGGTGGCGGTGTTACATCCGGGTGCTGATCTCCGCGATCTTCTGCAGGATCGCGGCTTCCTCTTCGTGGTACATCTCGGCGATGGCGGGATCGCTCATGTGATAGACGCGATCCGCAAAGGTGGTGGACTCCAGGCGGTTGAACAGGCGCTGCTCGGCCTGCTGAATATCTTTGCCGTAGATGTGAAAGGAGTCCGCCTGCCAGTTCATGCGGGCGAGGCGGGTGGGTTTGCCGGTGCGCTGCTCGATGCCGGCCGCCACGACTTCGCGGTTGAACATGGTGAAGCCGAACATGTTCATGAAGTTGGCGCCCCAGGCGTCGTTGCTGCGGAAGCGC
>CAYSHQ010000006.1:0-17540 GCA_964430835.1 uncultured Lentisphaerales bacterium | reverse complement strand
TGGGGGCGCCCGTGGCCCATGCGGCTCGCGCGGCTAAGGTGGTCGACACGACGGGCAGCGGCGACTTGGAAGCCCGGCGCCTGCTCGAAAAGGCCGAGGAGCTGCTCAAGAGCGGCGAGAAGGAGCGCGGCGTGAAGATGCTCGAGACGATCATCGAGCAATACCCCGGCAGCCGCGTCCGCTTTGCGGTCTACCTGTCACTCGGGCGCCACCTGATCTCCGTGCACGAGCAGGGGAAAGCTATCACCTACCTGGCCAACCTGAAGGCGCTAGAAGTGCCTGGCGGCGAGATTCCCAAGGAGGACCGCGAACTCTACCTGGAGGGGACCTACCTGACCGGGGTGGCCTATTTCCAGATCCGTAACTACGCGGCGGCCTTCCCGATCCTGCGCAAGATCACCACCAACTATCCGAACACCTCTTGGGCCAACCAGGCCTATTTCTACATCGGCATGTGTCATTTCGTGCAACAGAACTGGAGCAAGGCCATCGAGGCGTTGAACCTGGTCGGGACGTTTATCGACATGGACTCCCCCGTGACCTCGCTGGTGGAGGCCGGGCACCGCCTCTATATCAAGGTTCACGACGATGACCTGCCGGTGCTGCAGGCGCAGGGGAAGAAGACCTGGGTTGAGGTGACGACCTCGCATGGCGACCGCGAGAAGGTGGAGTGCGTGCCGCTCGGGCGTGAAGGCACGGATGTGGTAGGTTCGATTGGCACGGCGGTGGGCGTGCCGGCCGCGGAGGATCGCGTGCTGCAAGTGCTGGGCGGGGATACCATCACCGTTAGATACATCGACCTCAACACGGAGGACGGCTCGGCCAACGTTGGGCGCTCCAAGACGGTCAAGCTCGTCTCGACCGGCAGCATCGCCTTCACGCTGGGCAATTTTGAGAACCCGGCCACGACCGCGTACCTGGACCAGCCACTCTTCCTCTCAATGCGGGATGTGGACCTCGACACCAGTGACGTGGCGGAAGTCGTGACCGTCAAGGTCACCTCACGCTACCGCGAGCAGGCCATGGAGGACGCACGGCAGGATGTGGTGGACCTTAAGAAGGCGCTGGATGAGGCGGAGGATCCGACCAAGCTCTACCGCACGCGTGACGAGGTGACGGTGCAACTGGTCGAGACCGGCGCGGCGCCGGTGCATTCCGGCAAGTTTGTCGGCAAGGTCATGGTGCAGGCGGCGCAGCCGGATAAGCCGGTAAACACCTCCGATGGGGTGCTCTCCTGCATGGTGAACGACGAGATCCTGGTCTCCTATGTGGACGAATTGCACCTCGGTGGAACCTCCCCGCGGGTCAATTCCTCTCAGGTAACGGTGGCTGGCGAGATTGACAACCATCCGCGCATCTCGCAGGACCATGTGGCGGACCCGACCATGCGCTCCCGCAAGGACCTGGTGGAGGCCTCGGCGTACCTGGAGCTGGCGCGTATCTTCAAGAGCATGGGTCTGGTCAAGGGGGCCAAGCTAAAGGCCGGGGAGGGGCTGGACCGGGTCAACGCGGTGATCCGTATCGGCAGCGCCATCCCGCTAGAGCTCAAGCAGCAGGCGCTCAAGTCCATGTGGGAGTTGCAGATCGCCTCCGATGACCTGAAGGCCGCCATCCAGACCTGTTCGCTCTTCAACAAGCTCTATCCGGAATCGCCGATGGTTGACGACGCCCTGATGGGGATTGCCAAGGCACGCCTGGACAACAAGGAGATTCCGGAGGCGATCGCCGTCCTGCAGCAGATCCTGGGGCTGCCCAAGTCGCAGGTCAAGGCCGAGGCGCAGTACCTGATTGCCGACGCCATCGAGAAGAACATCCCGCCCGGCTCGACCCCCGAGGAGGTCATGAAGGCCCGCGAGGGTGCCATCCAGAACTACAAGATGTGCGCGGATCGCTACCCGGAGAGCGAATTTGCGGGGATGTCCCTCGCCAAGATCATCGACTGGCACGTGGAGCAGAAGAACTTCGCGGTGGCGGGGGATCTGCTCGTCCAGATCTTCCAGGACTACCCGGACGCGCCGTTCCTGGACAGCATGCTGCTGAAGTGGGTACTGGTGGCGTTCAGTCAGGGCGATTACAGCAAGGCGCGTGACAAGTGCAATCAGCTCCTCTTTGAGTATCCGGGCAGCGCGTATGCGGAGAAGGCCCGGTCGGTGTTGCCGAAGATCGAAGCCAAGCTGAAGTCTTCCGCGGAAGGTGCGGAGTCGGGCGAGAAAGAAGGGAAGAAAGAATGAAGCTGACCGAATGGATGCGGAGCTTAATCGGGCCGGTCGTAGCGGCCTGTGTGGTGCTGGCGTTAGCCGGCGGGGCGTCGGCGGTGGAGGCCCCCGAGCTGGATGCGCGGGTGCAGGAACTGCAGAAGACGCTGGAGAGCGTGCAGCGCGATCCGACGCAGACCAGCCAGGAGATGATGCGCAGTCTGATGATGCTCAGCCTGGATCTGGGGCGGCCGCAGGCCGCCTCGGTCATCATCAAGAACTACCTCTCGCAACGGCGTGAGCCCGTGCCAGAACTCCTGTTCCTAGCCGGCCGCGTGGCGGAGCAGGCCGGCGATCTGCGCACGGCCGTGGCCCGCTACAAGCAACTGATCAAGACGGCGCCGACCGCGACCTGCATCCCCGAGGCGACCGAACGACTGTTTTACCTGATGGTGACCTGTTTTGGCACAAACGAGGATGCCTTCCGCCTGATGACGGAACTCGGCGAGAGCGGCCGTGCGACGCTCGTCCTGAAACGTTACGACTCCTGGTACCTGGACCAAGCCTGGTCGCGCAAGGAGATCCCGGCTATGACCCGCCGGATGGCTCTGGTCCTGGCCGATCAGATGCCGTTGGACTTGGAACGGATGATGTACTGGGATTCGCTGGATCTGTTACTGCGCGATCTCGCCGCGGCACGCCCCGACCAGTTCGCGGCCCTGCCGGACGCCCGCAAGATTGCCGCCGGGTTGATCCGGGGGAGTGAGGCGCGCAGCAAGCGCTTCGCCTTCCTGACCGCCCACCTGAATTTCGTCGCCAGCATGGCGGGTAAGGACGCCGAGGTCCTAGTCCGTGACTTTGAGCCCGTGCTCGCCGCGGCCCGCGCCTATGCAGAGGCTGCGCCGGCGGCGGACACCGTGGTCCAGATGGCCGTGGCGTTCAGCGGCGGATGGGAGCGCCCCGACGACGCGCGCCGGCAGATCTGCCAGTCCCAGAAAGCCGCGGCCCTCGCCTATGCCCTGACCAAGCTCGACAACCCGCAGCGCGACGCCCTGTTCGCCCTAAGCCAGCCGGGCTGGGACATAAACCAGCGCCTCCTATCTCAGGTCGCGGGGCAGCCCCTGGCACAGGTCGTCGGGGCGAGTCCGGACTACTACCGGCAGGCCCCGGTGCTCCGGTCGCTCCCCCTCTTCCAAGACAGCACCAACCCGGCGGTCTATCGGGCGAGCGTCACCACGCTACAGGGGATCCCGAACGTCGATGCGCTGGCCATGGTAGCGCTGGGATCGGGGGACACGCTGCTCTCCTGCTGGCAGCGCGTCAGCCAGGATAGCTGGTTTCTAGATTCAACCGATGAATTCTTCCGCCTGCTGGATCAGCTCTGGCTGCGGTATCGCAACCAGTCGCGGGCGGAAGGGCGCCTGCCTGAGGACTATATGGACCGGACGCTCGGGCAGTTAGGCACGGAAACGCTGTCGCGCTCCCCCTGTTTTCTGCTGGATATCAGCCGCGCCCAGTCGTTCGTCCTGTCCGCCTGGCGGTACGGCGCTGCGGATAGCCAGGATAAGTCGAAGGTCTTCCCGGCCTTCCGGTCGCTGGACTGGATGCCGTTCACCCCCGAGGAGCGCGCCGCGATCTTTACCGCCGCTAACAACGAGTTCCGCACTTGGTCCGAAAATGCGCGCACCCAGCAGCGTGTAGCCAAGAACGCCATGGACGGGGCCACGCGCATGCTGAACCTCGCCACCCAGGAGCGCGATGAACTGGTCAACAAGCCGAACCCCAACCTGCAGGTGCTTGATCAGCGCCTGGCGGAGTATCGCAAGACGATCGAGGCCCGCAAGGCCGATCTGGACCGCTTGGAGATGGTGGTCGCCCAGATCCCGCCGCTTGAGGAACTTTTCCGTCAGGTCAAGGATCCGGCCAAAACCGGCGACCTGTCCAAGGCCCCGGATGAGTTCAACCGGCTGGTGGCGCGGGCCGTGGTGGCCGCGCGCGAGAAGAACCAGACCGCTTTCTTCGAGGCCGGCCGCGCGCTCTACCCCCTGGTTCGGGATTATACGGATAAGCGCACCCCCTACGGCCGGATGATCCTGTTGTTCCTTTGCAAGACCCGGCTGGAGAAGTTTGAAACCTTGGACTTCCAACTGGAGATGCTCGCCGACCAGCTCAAGCGCGGCACCCCGGAGGGCGGCAACCGGCTGGTAGCAGACCTCTATGAACAGATCAACATCGGCCGCAGTTGGCTTACCGACGCCAGCCAGAAGGCCAGCCGCCTGAAGCTCAACAGCGTGCTGGCCGCCGGGATCCGAGACCTGATCGCCCAGAACAAGTTCTCTGAGACCGTATTTAGTTGGTTCCTGGCCACACGCCGCGGCGCCAACTGGGCGGAGCTGGGGCGCGACCAAGATCTGTTCGAGACCCTTATCCAGCAGCGCCCGGAACTCCTGACGCGGCCGGACCGGGTCCTGGCTTGGATGTCCTGGCAGGCCGAGTGCCCGAAACTTGCCGACAAGTTCCCGATCGGCACCTGGTTCGAGATCCCCTTTGCCGACGAATGCCGCCGCCGCGGCGTGGTTGATCCGCGCTACTTCCAGCTAGGCGGCCGCGATGCTGGCGGCAACATCCTCAAGGCCACGGCCGAGGTGTTCCAGAAGTACGAGCGCCTCCCCTTTGGCTGGGATGACGGGAAGGTCGCCTACCGCAGCGCGCAGGAGCGCAACCAGTATTGGGAGCTGCAGGCCAGCGCCATGAAGGCACCGCCCGCCCAGCGCGAGGCCATGCTGGCCCAGATCGAGTCCTGTTACGGCAAGACCCGCTTCGATGCCTACGCCAACGGCACGGTGCGCCTCACCACCATGACGCTCAGCCCCCCCGCGGAGCGCGAGCGCTACTTCGCGCAGCTCGGCAAGTGGGTGGCCGCACGGGAACTGGAACCGGTGATCCCGCCGGCGCCGAGCCTCGCGCCGATCATGGTCTTCGGCAACCGCTACAAAATGACGCCGGCCGAGCAGGAGCTGTTGCTGCGCGTGCTGCGGCTGGACTGCAGTTGGAGCGGGGGTGGCGAGGCCGCGGAACTGGAGCGTGTGCTGCACGAGGCCATGCTGCCCGGCCTGCAGCACAAGGCGCTCTTCACGCTAGTGCCGCGGATGTGGATGCTGATCCGTCAGACCACGCAGAACGCGGACATCGGACGCGTGCGCCTGATCGGCGTGGCTCAAAAGCTGGCCAACGACGGGTACGGAGACCTGGCCGCCAGTTATGCCGCCGCCGGACTGGACGTCCTGAGCGCGGTCATGACCGAGGACAAGCGCCTGACGCTGACCAGCATCAAGAACAAGGTCCTTTCCAGTGTGGTGGTGGTCGTGGCCGTGGACCGCAACGACAAGCGCTATCCCATCTTCCAGGCCCAGGCCGGCTACCAGATCGGCAAGCTTGAGGAGGCCTGGGCGCTGGCCGGCGAGCACCAGGATCTCTTCCCGGACTCGTACAAGGATCTCGACCCGGAGTTCAGCACGTGGCTGATCGGCAAGTTGACCGACGCCGGGGATTACGCCCAGTCCAAGAAGTTTGCCGACATCATGACCCAATGGATGGATAGCATGCCGGAAGCCTTCTCGCCCGCCATCCGCATGCGGCTGCAGTTGACGGCGGCCGAGATCTCCTTCAAGCAGCAGCTCTACCCGGCTGCCCGCGCCCTCTGCGAGCAGGTGCTGGCCGGCAGCAAGGACAGCGATGACACGCAGGTCCGCCATGATGCCAATATCAAGATCGCCGAGATCGAGCGTTACACCAGGAAATTTGACAATGCGATCGAGCGCCTCGAGGCCATGCTGCGCTCGCGCGACAGCTATGCGCTGGTGGAGGCCAACTACGCGCTGGCGCTGGTCAAGTTCGACCAGACCGAGCATTCGGCTGCCAAGGAGTACCTCGAGAAGCTTCTAACCATGGCCCCCTCGCACATGAACGCCCGCATTCTCGAGGCCAAGAACAATATCAAGCTCAAGAAGCTTGAGGATGCCATCCGGATCAAGACGCTCCTGACGGCGGAGCAGCAGATCCTGGTCCCCGGCAAGCCGTTGAACGTCAGCCTAGAGGACAAGAACCTGGCGCTGGTCGGCAAATCCACCAAGATTGAGATCCGCGTATGGACCAAAAACGGCGACGAGGAGGTTAAGGTCCTGCTCCCCTTCGGCGATTCGAAGACCAAGTTCGAGGGTCAGATCCTGACCACGCTGGGGTCGCCTGTGAAGGGCGACGGCCTGCTGCAGGTGCTCGGCGGCGACATGGTCTACTACGATTTTAGCGATAACTTCAAGCGCGTGAATAAGATCACCGATGCCACCGCGCAGCCCGGCATCCGGGTGTTGTCCGACTCGGATCTCTACGTCTCCTCCGGGCAGATCGTCACCCGTGAGGAGATGGAGCGCGAGGCGCTAGAACGCGAGTTGCGCACGCGCGCCTACGGCAAGAAGGCGCTGCAGATGGAGGAGGCCAAGGGGCAGAAGGCGGAGGTGGCGGCCCTGAGCACGATCCGCAATGTGAAGGAGGTTAAACCCGGGAATGCCATCAACGTGCGCGTGGTGCATCCGGGGGCCTGCGCGACCACCAACCGCAACCGGATCTTTGTCAAGGCCGCGGTCACCAGCGGCGACCGCTACGAGCGCGTGGAACTGCTGGAGACGAAGCCGCTCTCCGCGATCTTCGAGGGTACGATCCCGACCGTGGCAGCCCCGCCCATGGCCCTGGCCTCCGATTCGCTGGAGTCCACGGACCCTAATTTTGCCATCACGCAGACCGAGCACCCCGCCTGGCAGTCCATGGCCGACAACCGCCGCCCGAAGTTCTTCACGGTGGACCTCAACACGCGCGTGGAGCTGGGGACGATGAAGATCGTGGCGGATGAGCCGGCCCATAAGCTCAAGAACTTCCGCCTGCAGGCTTCTCCCGACGGCAAAAACTTCCGTCTGCTCGGTGCCTGGCCGGAAAACATCCCGGCCTGGGACGGGGGGTGCCGCCTCTCCGTGGTGCGCTTTGCCGACTTTATCAAGCCGCCCAAGGACCTCTCGGAGATCCAGGCGTTCCTCGACATCGACTATATTCCGGCGGGGTTGGATAAGACGGTGCTCTCCCCCCGCTCCATGGAGCTCAACTGGCCCGAGAAGCAGGGGATGGATGGGCTGGCCAACCTGCTCCAGATCTCCATGAATGGCCCGCGCAGCATCTACCTTGCCCATTTCCAGGGGTCGTTCTACCAGCCTGTCCGGCAGCGCCGCATCTTCCGCCTCGCCACGCCGCCGCCGGCCGATCCCACCGCCAAGCCGGACCGGAACAAGCCCGCAGTCTCCTACACGATGCTCATCGACGGCGAGCAGGGCAAGGGCGTGCGCATGCTGAGCCGCGGGATGCATAGGATCGAGATCTACATGGTCGGCACGCCAGAGGCGGAGAACATCTTCTGGCTAGAATCGGGCGAGATCAAGAAGCGCCGGGTCACCTACACGCGCTGCACGCCCGAGTCGTTTGGCCTCCCCACAAACCTCCCGCCGCGGGAACTGGCGGAAGCTAAGGAATCCATTAGCTTCACGCCCGCCGCGATCGAAAGTACGAAGGACAAAGGGACCTTCTCCATTAAGTTCCCGCGGAACGTGAACGCCCGCGCGGTGCGCCTGACTATGCTGGACTTCGAGACCGACTCGCCAGCGATCCGCAAGATCCACCTTTCCACGGCGGCCGGCCGACAGATGCTCCCCACCGTCGAGGACGTGGTCAAGATGCGCGAGAACCAGAGGCTGGAGGTAATCGCCGGGGATAAGATCTTCATCAATTACCAGAACCCGGATCCGCTGACGAAGGAGAAGAAGTTCAGCGAGGCCTCCATGGGCGTGACGTACAACGACGGCGGTATCTCCGCTTGCTTCGTGGACTCGGTGCTCTTAGCCGACGGCTCGCGCAAGGCGGTCTACGCGCCGATGCGCCGCTTCACGCCGGGTGATACGTTGGGGATCTTTGTCAATGACCCGGACCTGGACACCAGCGAGGAGGAGAACCAGACCACCGCCCAGATACGCGTCGGCAAGGGGGGCACCCCTCGCACCGTAAAACTGGTGGAAACGGATATTCATTCGGGCTCGTTCTTTAACAAGATCTTCCCGGTCGCCGGGGCGGAGTCGGCGGATAAGCCCCAAGAGATCCGTGTGGAGCCGGGCGATGACATCCAGCTCTCGTACCTCGATGCCGAGAACAACGCCCCCGGCATCCCGTGGGAGCGCACCGCCATCATCGAGCAGACCTACTATGTTGATCCGGAATTTGTTATGGCTACGGCCACCTCCCGTCTGCTGACGGCGAACGAGCGCAGCGGGGCCAACCCGCTGGTGAGCGCGGCGGCGCGGGCGAAGGCCGCGGCGGGCAAGGGGGACAAGGCGGCGCCGGACGAGGTGTTCCCCGTGACCCGTACAATTGACGGATTAATGCCGGAGGTCATGACGAACCAGAACGAGCGCAACACGATGGTGCTGGGCTGCGCGCCGTTCGGCGTGGTGACGCATCCGACGCTGGCGGTCTCGCCTAGCAGCAAGATCACGATCTATGCGCAGACGGAAGCCGGGCGCCGGAAGTATGGCCAGCCGCTCAAGGGCGACTTTGACCTGGATGTGCCGGGGACCATGAGCTTCAGTGCCGGCATCGGCGGCGGCGGTGCGGGTATTGCCAAGGGGCTGCGCGGGTACGCCGGGTTCAGCATGGGGGCGGCGGCCAAGGAGACCCAGACGGAGGACATGATTGAGCTCGAGAGGGAGAGCGACCTCGACGCCGGTCGGTTCGGCTTCAGCGTGCCGCTGCGCCAGGGGTTGGTGCCGGAGATGTCGCTGATCGGGTATCAGCCGCGTGGGGCCGGCGGCCCCGATAGCAAGGAGCAGGCGATGCTCAGCGGCTTGGCCGTGCTGCCGGACGACACCATCTACATCGGGTACAACTACACGAATGCCTTGGGGAGCAACTGCTGGCTGACCGGCCAGGTCACCCTCCAGTCAGACTCCTTCTTCGATGTGATGGACCGCCGTTTCCAGGAGGCGATCACCAACCTGCATGTCGGCGAAGGGCTCTCCCTGCGCGTGTTTGATCCCGGGCTGAAGCGCAAGTTTGACGAGTCGGAGCGGTACGTGACGATCCAGGTCACCACCACCCCCGTGAGCAACCAGACGCTCCAGGTCACCACCGCCCCCGGGAGCAACCAGACGCTGCGGCTGGAGGAGACCATGGCCCGCGACGGCACCTACAAGGGGAACACCCTCTTCCTGTACTGCGGGGATGAAGGGAGCACCAACCAGCTCAACTCGGTACGCGTCAACTATGGCGATATCGTAACCTTCTCGTACACGTCGCAGGTGACCTCGCAAACCATCACGCATGCCGTGGAGGTATTCAAGGGGGCGCCCGGCTTGGTGATCCCGTTCACCAAGCAGTTCAAGGACCCGGAGATCGCCGTCCAGACGCAGTTCACGCTGGCGGAGGCCTACTTCGAGATGGCCAAGAAACACCGCGAGATGCTCCAGGAGGAGGTCGCCCGCCGCGAGATCGGCCAGGGGAAGAAGCTGCTGGAGGAGGCCATCCGGGATTATCCCAACAGCTCGCTGCGCGCCCAGGCCGACTACCTGCTGGCCAACCTCGCTATTGAATACGCCATGCAGGTGCAGGATCCCGACAAGAAGACGCAGTACTTCCTCGAGGCGGTCAGCCGCTTCACGGACATCGTCACCGGGTTCTCCGAGAGCCCCTACGCCCCCAAGGCCCAGTTCCGCAAGGCCCTGACGTACGAGAAGATGGGGCGGATTGATGAGGCTTGCGAGGAGTATGTTAAGCTCTCGTATCGCTATCCTGATAATGAACTGGTGGCCGAAACCATCGCTCGCCTCGGCCAGTACTTCCTGACCAAGGGCAAGGGGTTTGAGGAAGAGGTCAAGGCCGAGCCGGATATGATCAAGAAGGAGAAGATCAAGATCCAGATGCTCGAGATGTATAAGACGGCCGCCCAGGTCTTCGCACGCCTGGCGCCGCGCTTCCCGGACCACGCCCTGGCCGCCAAGACGCAGGTGCTCTCCGGCCAGTGCTGGATGCGCGCGCTGGATTACGAGAATGCCATCCGGGTCTTCACGGCGGTAGTGGAGATGAAGAAGGGGACCAACGAGCTGCTGGCGGAAGCCATGTACTGGTGCGGCGATGCGCACATGCGCCGCCTGAAGGCCGACGGGAAGGCGCCGGTGAGCCGGAAGCAGGGCGGCTCCGATAGCACTAATGCCTACCGTATGTGGAAGCGCCTGACCTGGGACTACCCGGAGTCTAACTGGTCTAAGTACGCTCGCGGCCGGTTGTCCGAACCGGTGTTCGCTGGCATGGATAAGGAATAGGCATATGGCGAGGCTCCGGCAGATCGTGCAGTGGTGCGCGGGGAAGGTTCGCCGACAGATGGCGGCGCTGGCCGCGTTTGTGGCCTACTGGCGCCTGCCCGCGCGTACGGACCGGCTGCGGGCCGGACTGCTGCAGGAGCGGCCGGTGCTCTTCTTCGTGACTAGCGGCGCGCGGGTGGACACCGGCGGCTGGGGGTGGCAGGAGCGGTTGAGCCTGGCGCTGGTCGGCGCGGAGGAGCTGCTGCTGCTGGCGCCGGGGCGGCGCCCCTATGTGCGCTGGGTGCGGCGGCAGGAGATGGAACAGAGCTTTTACAATGCGGTGACCGGCGAACTGGTGCTGGCCCCGGCGGAAGGGGTACACCCGCAGACCCTGCGGATGTCCGCCATGGATGGGTATACCGTGCTGCACTGGGTGCAACACGGTCAAACGGAGAGGTAGGAGACGTCATGCTGGAAACACTGATTAGCGGCGGGTCGATGATGATCCCGCTGATGGCCTGCAGCATCACCATGGTGGCGGTGCTGATTGAACGCGGCCTGGCATTCTACCGGAACGGGCGCCTGGACGTCCGGACCATGCGGGCCAAGATGCTGGACCTGCTGGGGCAGGGGCGGATCGCGGATGCCCAGCGCATGTGCGCCACCACCCCCGGGCCGGTGGCCGCCGTGCTGGTGGTCGGCTTGCAGTCCTACGAGCGGCTGCTGGGCGTCAACGCCGCCAAGGAGAGCGTGCGCGACATGATGCAGAAGGCGATGGATGACTACACCCCGCACGCCCTCCATGTCTGCGATATGCGCCTGAACTGGCTCGCCACCATCGCCAACGTGGCGCCGCTCTTCGGCATGACCGGCACCGTGACCGGGATGATCCGCACGTTCGGCGGCTTGGCGGGCGCCGGCTCCGTGGACGCCGGCGTGGTCGGCGCGGGGATTTCCGAGGCCCTGGTAACCACGGCTGCGGGCCTGATCATAGCCCTGTTCAGCCTGATCCCCTACAACGGCTTCATGAACCGGGTCGAGAAGATGAACCTCGAGATCGGCGAGGCCTCCTCGGAGCTCGTGGAGTTCGCCGGCCTGCTGCAGGAGAAGCAGGCCGTCCGCTAGAGGGTACCAGCATGTACAAGCTCCCCAAAAAGAAGCAGCTCACCCAGGATGCCATTCCGACCGCTTCGCTGGCGGACATGACGTTCCTGCTGCTGATCTTCTTTATCCTGACGACCACCTTCGTCCGGATCAAGGGGTTCGACTCCAAGATGCCCTCCGGCACCAAGACCAAGTCGGTCGATTCCGAGAAGAACGTAACGGTCGGCCTGCAGGACGGGAAGATCACGGTCCAGGACCGTCCCAAGACCCTGGCGGAGGCGGAGAAGGAGTTGAAGGCGATGCAGTTGGAAAAGCGCTCCGCCGCGGGGCGCATCGTGGTACTCACCTCCACGGGCAAGGAGGCCTACGAGGATTACTTCCGCGTGCTCTCGCTGATTCAGGCGTGCGGCGGCGTGGTGGCCATTGAGAGCGGCGGCGAGGGGGAGAAGAAGTGAAGAAGCGCCCCAGGCATGAGCTGCCGATGATCCCGACGGCCAACATGGTGGACATCGCCATAATCCTGATCATTTTTTACATTGTCTGTGCGAACTTCATCGCGCAGCAGACCGGCAAGGTCAAGCTTCCGTCTTCGCCGCATATCGACACGCTCAAGGAGCCGCTGGTCATGGTGTCGATCGACGAGGCCGGCGTGATCAGCGTGCAGGGGAAGCCGGTCAACAACGTCTCCGAGGTGGAGGGGCGTGTGGCATCGGCCGGCATCCGCCCAGAGGCCGCCACCGAGAAGCGCCGCGTCCTGGTGCGGGTGGATGGCGAGATCAAGCAGAATGTGTTCGGGCCGGTGTTGGAGGCCGTGGTGCAGGCGGGCGGGATCGTATCGGCCGTCGGCGAGAAGCGGACGGCGGCGCCGTCGCCGTGAGCGGACCGTCTGGGAATCAGAGCAACAAGAGGAGCAGCAACATGGACAAGCAGGACAGGGAACAGGAAGCGGTTTCACCGCGCAAATTGCTGACGGCCTTCTCGGGCGGGCATATCTTCTTCTGGATCGTGGCGGCCATGCTGATCCATACGGTGGTCATCGGCGGGTTGTCGCTGACCTACATCCGGGACCGGTGGATCGACCCGGAGGGCGCCAGGATCCGCAAGGAGGAGGCCGAGAAGGCCAAGAAGACCGACGCCGAGATCGCGGCGATGAAGCTCCGCCGGGAGCAGGCGCGTCGGGCGGCCACCAACCAGCCGCCGGACGGCGCCTCCGCCACCAATGCCGTCAGCGGGAGCTCCACCAATGCGCCGGCGGGTGGCACGAACGCGGCCGTCACCGTGGAAGGGGTGGGCGCCGTGCCGCCGGATCGTGCGGGGGCCGCAGTGTTCAAACGGATCACGGCGGTGGCCACCAGTAATGAGATCCCGGCCGAGGCGGGCCTGGGGATCTCGATTGAAGAGACCAACAAGAAGTAACCCACGGATTCTATCCGACGATGAGCGGTAGCCACAAAACTCGTCTCCCGGCCTCGCGCTGGCCCATTCTGCTCTGCGTGCCGCTGGGCCTGCTGGCCTCGGGGCTGGTATACGGGGCGGCGCGTCTGCCGGGGTGGCTGTCCGACTATCTGGCGGTGCGCTCCAAGCTGCGGGCGGTTTGCGTGGAGGCCAACCTCCTCAACATGGCCGACGCAGTGGCGTGCCTCGGGGTGCTGGTGGCGGCGCTCTGTTTCGCGGCGGGCACGTTCGGGTTTGTGCGCCGGCCGTGGGCGTTGCGCCTGATCCGGGCCGCCTGCCTGGGGTGCTGGATCCTCGGGGGGTTCTACTTCTACGTGGTCTATGTGGGGACGTCCCTGCCGCTGAAAAATAAC
This sequence comes from uncultured Lentisphaerales bacterium, assembly GCA_964430835.1. GTDB lineage: Bacteria > Verrucomicrobiota > Kiritimatiellia > RFP12 > CAIWXQ01 > CAIWXQ01. The sequence continues at coordinate 4,046 of CAYSHQ010000006.1, read as the reverse complement.
GTGGAAGTCTTGATATTCACCCCGACGTACGAGGACCCGCCGCCGGACAAGCGCCCCGCGTGGCGGCGGCTGGTCTCCCCGCTCCCGCAGAAAGTCAAGGAGCGGGACGTCGCGGTGGCCGCCGTGACCCCTACTTCGTATGAGCAGTTCCTCTGGCGTCTGAAGTTCCTCTGGCCGGCCTTCCTGATCGCCACGCTCTTGGGGGTGTTCTATCTGCTCTCCTGGATGCGTGTGGTCATGGCAGTCTATGTCCAGCGGGACGATCTGCCACCGCAGAAGGGGGATCTGCTCGTGGAGAACCTGCGCACCAACGGCCGGGATCCGCCCTGTCGCAAGGGGTTCTATTTCAGCGCCACCATGCACTTCCTAGTGATCGTGGTCATCCCGTGGCTGCTCTATCACCTGGGCGGGTGCGTCACGCCGTACCGGGTCCCGAAGGGGAAGGGCGAGCCCGTGGTGAATGTGGCCAAGATGGTCGTGGTGAAAAAGCTCAAAAAGCAGAAGAAAAAGGTGGTCGTGAATCCGAACTCGGCCATCTCGCTTTACGTGCCCGACCTGAACGACTCCAAGATCGAGGTCGAGGTGGAGCTGGAGTCGCGCGAGACCTATGTGGCAGATCCGCAGCGGATCATGAACACCCTCGGTACGCCTAAGGCTGGCAATATGGGCAAGGGCGGTAAGGGCAAGGGTGGCTGGCCGGACGGCATGGAAAACCATCTCGTGCGTATCATCCGCATGGAGTACAATGGCCATGGATGGGACGACGGCATGGATTCCGCCTCCCGGGCGGACCTGAACTTCCTCAACAAGTTCAAGGAGTTGACCTCTTTCAATGTGGCGACCAAGCCGGAGTCTCATCCGATCCGGTTGTTGCGCAAGTATCCGAAGGGGTATGCCCCCCCCTTCGTCTTCATGACCGGTGATCGTTCGTTCACGATCTCCGGCGCGGACACCAAGATCTTCCGGGAGTATGTGCTGGGCGGCGGCCTGATCTTCGCCGACTGTTCGAGTCCGGAATGGGGGAACGCCTTCCGCCAGTATGTGCAGTCCCAGCTCCTCCCCGGGCACGCCATCCTGAATATCGCGGATGATGACCCGCTCTTCCAGCAGCCGTATTCCTTCCCGAACGGGGCCCCCCCGCTCTGGCACCATGCTGGCACCCGCGTCTGGGGGGTCAAGCATAACGGCCGCTGGCTCGTCTATTGCCACCCCGGGGATCTGCATGATGCCTGGAAGACCGGGCACTCCGGCATGGATCCGCGGCTGGCCGAGGACGGGATCCGCGTGGGGATCAATGTTATCTATTACGCGTTTACGCAGTACTTAGAGCAGACCAAGGGTTTTCGGAAAAAATGATTGCTCGCTTCATATTGTGTTTCAGCTGGTGGGGCATCCTGGCCGTCCTGCTCTGGGCGGCGGCCCTGGCGGCCTGTGTGCAGGCACTGCGCACGCCACGGCGCTATCGCCGCTATACCCGAACCCTGATCCTGGCCGCCCTTGGGGCGCTGGTCGTGTCGATCCAGTACGATTGGATGAGTCGTACCCGCTTGGATGACACGGAAGAGAAGAAGCTCGCGACGGAGAATGCCGAGAGGCTGCGGATCGGGTTGCAGAAGGGGAAGGAACTGGACGAGGCGGAGCGGAAAAAGGAAGAGATGCTGCGGTTGACACGCTATGTGGAGGATTCCGAGGGCGAGGCGACCAACGGCCTGGTGCTCACCGTCGAGGAGTTGGAACGCCGCGCGGCCGCCAAGGCCGCCTCCAACGGCGTCACCACGGCCAAGGAGCCGGCCGGCGCCACGCGCGGCTCCTGGAAGATCTGGAAGTCGAAGTCGGCCGCTGCGGAGACTTCAGCCGGACCCGCCAAGGGCGAACCGGAGACCGGGGCCGGATCCGCCAAGGGCGAAGCCGAGACCGCCGACGGGGTCGCGCCGCCGGCGGGGAGCACCAATGGGGAGGAGGCGGCGATCGGCACGGGCGCCGAACCCCCCCCGCGCGTCGATGCGCTGGCCGGCACCAATGCGGACCTGGAGAACCTGACGATTGACATGACCGAGACGAACAAGGCCTACCTGGGGGGGGGGAAGAAGAGCCGTGCGGCCGGCAAGGTAGACAAGAAGGAGGCGGCCAAGGCCAAGGTGGCGGCCGTAACCAAGAACGATGAACAACCTTCCGCCATCTTGAAGTATGCGGATTATGAACTGGCCAAGATCATGGCGCGGTCGTTGACCTTTTTCACGGCGATTCTGTTGCGGTTGCTCGTGGCGCTGGTGGTGTTGGATTATCTCTGGCGGTTCTACCACCCCACGGACAGCTACCTCCCGCTGCCGCTGGGCGGCACCTGGTTCACCCACTTCTCGCATACGACGCCCCTTGTGTATTGGCAGAACCCCACGGAGGAGGAGCTGCGGGTGCTGCGCCAGGACCTGGCACGGCGCCGGCAGACCTTCCTGTATGTGGGCGACCGGCTACTGGATGAGCCTTCCCTCCTCTACCGGGTCAGGCTGGCGCTGCGCTGCCGGATCGCGCAAAACGTGCAGATCGGACGCTGGCAACTGAAGGAACTGCCGCTGCCCACCTGGCACAAGCACCCAGAGATCCCCGCGGAGGCCCGCTGTGGCAACGCCGTGCGCTGGATCAACCGGCATCTGCACTGGGACTTCTGGCCCTTGACCGTGCTGGTCTGGGGGCACAAGGGGGTGCCGCGGGATGCGGAGTTTGTCCTGGATGCGGTCTGGTTCCACCGCTATGCGGTCTGTGTACCATCGGCGGCGGCGGACCAGTTGCTCACGGGACTGCTGAAGATGCTTGCCGGCCGCGCCGCCACGCATGCGAGTGTCGCGTTCCAGCCGAACCTGATCTGGGATCTGCCGCGTCCGACGGATCCTGCCCAGATGCTGGCGCTCGCCCGGTTGTGTGAACAGACCGGTTTGCGGCTGGTGTTGATCGGCCAGGCGCCGCCCCCCAAGATCGCCGAGCAGTTCCTGACGATGCCCAACGATTAATCCGGCAGGGTGCAGGCCTGGGTGTGACCAGCCCGAAGTAATCATCCGGAGTCTTCCTGATGATGCGTGGCAGCGACAAACCCCGTCTTCCGGCCTCGCACTGGCCCAGCCTGCTTTGCCTGCCGCTGGGTCTGCTGGCCACGGGGCTGGTTTATCCTCCATGGTGAGATGCGGCGGCAGCGGCTGGTGAACCGGATGCTCATACGCTCGTCATGTGCGCAGGGAACCAGAATCCTCTGGCCTAAATATCGTAATTGGGTTCGCTCTGGTTGCGCTTGGCCTGCTGCTCCAGCAGGTACTGCAGTGTAATGCTGTCCATCGTGTCCTTCAGGCGGTTCTCGATCTCGGCCCAGGCATCGCGCGCGGTACAGTTCTCGCTCCGTTCGCAGGTGCCTGGCGACTGCACGCAGCCGACGATGCAAACCGGGCCTTCCAAAATATCCACAATATCGCGGATGGAGATGCGTTTCGGCGACTTGGCCAGCACATAGCCGCCGTGCGCCCCGCGCGTGGCGCGCAGCAGCCCCGCCACCTTGAGCGGGTTGATCACCTGCCATAGATATTTCTGAGACAGGTCCTGCCGTTGCGCAATGTCGCGCAACGCCACCGGGCCTTTCGTCTCGTGCATGGCTACATCCAGCAGAATGCGCAAACCATAGCGTCCTTTGGTCGAGACATGCATGGGAAAGGCTCCGGCGCGGCGCAGCGGTTAGCCGCGATACTGAACTCCACTCATTTGCTAGTCTATCTGTGGCGGATGCTTCTGTAAACGTGATTCTCTGAGCATTCATAACCCGGAAGCCTCCGCATCTTTGAGGAGATTGTACAGATGGTAGACCGGTTGCATGGTTGGCGCCGAAATCCTCGACAGCGACGGCGCAAAGGCGTATCGTTCCCAGCCGTTCCCACGCAGAGGGTAAGCTTATGAAGACGGAAGTGATCGCGATTGTCAATCAGAAGGGCGGGGTGGGGAAGACGACCACCGCCGTGAACCTGGCGGCCTGTCTGGCGGAGAAGCGCAAGGAGGTGTTGCTGGTGGAC
>CAYSHQ010000005.1:0-19646 GCA_964430835.1 uncultured Lentisphaerales bacterium | reverse complement strand
CGGGGTTGGTCGCGGCCGCCGCGTCCCAGATACGCTGGGCGGTGGTTTCATCAAAACCAGTGACTTCCTGGATATAGGGGATTTCGGCGGCCAGAATGCCGTCCGCTGTGAGGAATCCGTTCTTCACAAGCGCATCGGCTTCCTGCCGGCTGATGCCCGGGATGCCGGCCAGATGCTCAATGGCATGGGTGACCTGCTCTTCGAACGTCTCGGACTCGTTCTTCTTGATATTGATGCGCCAGCCCGTGAGCTTCGCCGTCAGGCGCACATTCTGGCCGTGGCGGCCAATGGCCAGCGAAAGCTGGTCCGGATCCACCGTGATGTTGACGGTGTGGTACTCATGCGGGTCGATCTCAATCTCGGTGAGCTTGGCGGGCGAGAGCGCCTGCGTGACGTATTGGCGGACATCCTCGTGCCAGCGGACAATATCAATCTTCTCGCCGGAGAGTTCCCGGACGATGTTCTTGACCCGGGTGCCGCGCAGGCCGACACAGGCGCCTACAGGATCCACCTTGTCGTCATTGGAGCGCACCGCAATCTTGCTGCGATACCCCGGATCACGCGCCACGCTCATCACTTCCACAATGCCATCCGCGATCTCGGAGACTTCCAGACGGAAGAGCGCCTTGACAAACTCGGGGCAGGAGCGGGAGAGCACCAGCGCCGGGCCGGTGGCTCCGCTTTGTACCTTAAGGATAAAGGCCCGCACGCGATCACCGATCTGGTATTCCTCGTTCGCGATGCGGTCCTTGGCCGACAGAATGGCTTCAGCCTTGCCGATTTCCACGATCAGGTCGCGGTGGGTGATCTGGCGTACCGTGCCGCTGACAATGTCACCCACGCGGTCCTTATACTCTTCATAGACATGGTCGCGTTCCGCCTGCCGGATCTTCTGCAGGATCATCTGGCGGGCCGTCTGGGCGGCAATGCGCCCCAGCTTCTCTGGCGGGATCTCCACGGTCAGCGCGTCGCCCGGCTGGACGTCCGGCTTGAGATCGCGTGCCTTGCGCAGGGAGATAAAGCCGATGCCGGTGTCCTCGTCGGTAGCGATTACGGTGTCGAACGCCCGTACCTGCAGGCTCTTGCGATCAATGGTAACCTGAACTTCGTTGGATACGCCAATGGTCTTGCGTGCGGCCGACAGCAAGGCGGATTCAATAGCCTGTATGATGACCTCGCGGTTGACACCACGGTCGCGTTCCAGATAGTTGATGACGGTCATCAATTCGCTATTCATGGCGGCGTCCTGCCTTCTAACGGGTCATTCACTTGCCAAGCAACAAAAAAGAGTGGGTTGCCCCACCCTCGCGAGAGTCCAATGCAACGAGTGGTAAGCAAGATAAAGGATCCCGCTGGATGTGTCAATGACGGATGCCCGTGGGCTAGGCGGCTGGGACGGAAAAGCGTATACTCACCGGCCAGAACGCCCAGGTCGGCGTGGGTGGTTCCAAGGATGGTTCCGGATGGTCGGCGGGAACGGGTGGTGCGCATGCATATTGAGATCGTCAATCGTCAGGCACGGTTCCGTGTCTTCCTGTCGGCCTTGCGGCAGGTGGTGGTGGCGTTGGCCGCGCGGGGTGCCGGGTGCCGCGGGGCCTCTCCCTGGTTGGAACTGACCGTAATCCTGACTGACGACGCCGGGATGGCCTCCTGGAATCAGCGGGTCATGCAGCACACCGGCAGTACGGATGTCATTACGCAGCGGTATGAGCCGATGCCGGGGGAGCCGCCGGGGGTGCGGGGTGAATTGCTGGTGAACGTGGAGCGGGCGTGGCAGGTGGCGGGGGGGGCACGCCGGGGGTGGTCGGTGGATAGGGAGTTGGCCCTCTATATTGCCCATGGGTGTGACCATTTGAATGACGCCGAGGATACCACCCCCGCCGGACGTCGCCAGATGCGCCAACGGGAGTTGCGCTGGTTGCGGCCACTCGCCATCCCCCGGTTGATCGCTCGCATTCTTCCGCCGGGTGGGGTATAGTGCCCGGTTCGCCTTGCGCCCGGTCTGGGGTGTCCGGGCGGATCGTGAAAAGGGGTTGTTGCCGTGCTGATGCTGCATGCATCCTGGCTGGAAGGCGCGTTGCATCTGTGGGCCGAACGCTGGTCCGCCGAGGCCGGTGGCGCCTTGCCCTCCTTTACTCCTTATGATCCCGGGGCGGCGGCGTTGACCCAGGCTTGGCGCAAGGTTTCCGGCTGGATCAGCCCGGTCAAGGTTATGGTGCGTGCCGCCTGGCTGCCGACCGTGGAAGGAATGCCAGTCCATTCGCGGGAGGTCTGGCGTTTTGCCGGTGCGCCGGCGCCGGCGGTAGCGCTGGCGGCGTGGCAGGTGACCACCATACGGCTTTCGCAGCGCGCGCAATATACCTTGCTGGGGGCTTGTCAGGCGGAGCGGCGTCTGGCACCCGGCGTCATGGCCGGCGCGGATCTGCAGGGGTGGGCCGAACTCTTCCGCTATGCCGGCGCGTTGGTGGCACGTGGTGCTTTCCTGCCGGCGCTGGTGGCGCGTGGTGACCGGTATGAGGCGCATTGGCAGCCGGCGTTTGACGGAAGTGACCGTCAGCGCCTGTTTCGGCTGGCTGCCCGGCTACCGCCCGCGGCGCGCTGCCTGGCGCGGCCTGCTCAGCCGGCGCCGGGTACGACGGCGGTCGCCGCGGCAGAGAGCGTGGTGGCGGAGATGGTGGATGGACTGGTGCGCTTCGCATCCGTCACCACCCTGTCGCGCGCGTATGCCGGGAAGGGGCGTTTTTTCAGCGCGCACGAGGCTTGGCTGGCCGCCTTGCGTGGCGATGAACGCGGTGTGCGCTGGGAGAAGCCCGACGAACTGGCACAGTTGGCTGGCGAGGTTCAGGCCTGGCGGCGCACGGTGGATCTGGCGTCGCGGGCCAACTGGCGCCTCTTATTGCGCTTGGAAGAACCGGCCGAGGGCGAGTCGCCGGCGCGCTGGTTCCTGCGGTATCTGGTACAACCGCTGGATCGGCCGCACGCGGTCCGTCCGCTGGCATCGGCCTGGCATGGCGGGGATGCGGACGCGGCTGAGCGTGGAGAGCTGGCCTTGACGGCGCTGGGGCAGGCGGCGTTGCTCTGTCCGCTGCTGGCGCGTAGCGAAGGCGCCACCGCCACCACCGGGTGCCACCTGACCACCGGCGAGGCGTATGAGTTCCTGACGGTGCATGCGCCGCTGCTGGAAGCCGCCGGAATGGGCGTCCACGCGCCGTCCTGGTGGCAGGGAACGGATAACCGGCCGCGGCTGGAACTGCTGGCCCGGGCGGGTAGCGACGCCGCTCCCGCCGGACTTACCTGTTCGCTGACTACGCTGCTGTCGGTGGACTGGCAGGTGGTACTGGGCGGTGAGGCGGTTACGCTGGAGGAGTTGGCCGCGCTCGGCACCAGCGGCGACAAGCTGGTCCGCTTTCGCGGCCGCTGGATCGAGTTCGACAAGCGTCAGGCCGACGAGGCGCTACGGCTCTGGCAGCGACACAAGCGCGAGGCGCGTGCGGCCGGTGATCTGGTGCGCCTGACGATTGGGCTCGATCAGCAGGCGCATGGCATGCGCGTGGGCGGGGTGCAGGCCCGCGGCTGGGTGCAGGAATTGATTGGACGGCTGCGTGGCGAGGCGGCGATCGAGGAGTTGCCCCCCCCGCAAGGGTTCCACGGCGAATTGCGCCCCTACCAGCGTACCGGGTTCGCCTGGCTGGCCTTCCTGCGCAGCTGGGGGCTGGGGGCCTGCCTCGCGGACGACATGGGGTTGGGCAAAACCATCCAGACGCTGGCGCTGCTGCTGCGCGAACGCGAGCGCGGCGAACAGCGCCCCGTGCTCCTGGTCTGCCCCAGCTCGGTCATCGGCAACTGGCAGCATGAGGCCGCACGCTTCACGCCAGGGGTGTTGGTGCTGCGCCACCATGGCGCAGACCGGCTGCAGGGGGCGTCGTTTGCCGAGGAGGCCGCGCGCCATGCGCTGGTGGTGACCAACTATGCGTTGCTACCGCGTGATTATGCCACGCTGCGGCGGGTGCACTGGGCGGGCGTGGTGCTGGACGAGGCGCAGAACATCAAGAATCCGGATACGCGCCAGTCGCAGGCCGCACGCGCGCTGACGGCGGATTACCGGCTGGCGCTGACCGGCACGCCGGTGGAGAACCACGTGGGCGACTTGTGGGCCATCATGGATTTTCTGAACCCCGGGTTGCTCGGCACGCGCGCCAACTTCCGTGACCGCTTCCAGCGGCCGATCCAGCTCGGGGTGGACCCTGCGGCGCGTGAGCGGTTGCGGCGCGCCACGCAACCGTTTGTGCTGCGCCGACTGAAGACCGACCGCTCCATTATCGCTGATCTGCCGGAGAAGATCGAAGGGCGGGTGTATTGTTCTCTGACGCGCGAACAGGCGACGCTCTATGCCGCGGTGCTGCACGAACTCGAAACGGCCCTCGCCGGCGCCAGCGGGATCGCACGGCGTGGCCTGGTCTTGAGCACGTTGCTCCGACTCAAGCAGATATGCAACCACCCCGACAACTACCTCGGACTGGCGGGTGGCCACGCGCCGGCCCGTCGCACACGCTCGGCGGTGGCCGATGCGGCTGCGGGCGCGCCGGCGGAGGGGGTGCCGCCACCCCACGCGACGGACGCGGACGCGGCGTGCGGCCGCTCCGGCAAGCTCGATCGCCTTGGGGAGATGCTGGAAGAGGTGGTCGCCAATGGCGACCGGGCCCTGGTCTTCACGCAGTTTGCGCAGATGGGTGCCTTGCTGCAGCAACAGCTGGGGCAGCGCTTCGGCGTCGAGCCGCTCTTTCTGCATGGCGGCGTACCGCTCCACGAGCGTGATCAGATGGTGGCGGCGTGGCAACGCGCCGATGGGCCACCGGTCTTTGTGCTCTCCCTGCGCGCCGGCGGCATCGGGTTGAACCTGACCCGCGCCAACCATGTGTTTCATTTCGACCGCTGGTGGAATCCGGCCGTCGAAAACCAGGCCACGGACCGCGCCTTTCGTATTGGCCAGACGCGTAATGTGATGGTCCACAAGTTCATTTGCGCCGGCACACTGGAGGACCGCATTGACGCCATGATTACCGCCAAGAGTGCCATGGCCGAGGCCATTGTCGGCGCCGGCGAGACCTGGCTCACGGAGCTTTCGGATGAAGAGCTGAAAGAGGTGCTCGCGCTGGGGCCCCGGGCTGTGATGGAAGCCGAGGAGGCGTAGGCACGGACCATTGTCGCTATGAGCAAAAAGAAGAAACATACGCCGCGGGTGCCGTTGACGCTCATCGGTGGCATCCGCGCCCAGATGGTGCGGGGGCGCACGGCGCATCAGTGGTGGGGGCAGCGCTGGCTGGCACTGCTGGAGCAGCTCATGCCCGGGCCGCGCCTGGGGCGTGGCCGCAGTTATGCCGCCATGGGGCAGGTGGCGGAGCTGCGCCTCGGCACCGGGATGGTCAGCGCCCGTGTGCAGGGCGGCAGTGCTGAGCCGTACCAGGTCGAGATCCAGTTTGCGACGCTCGATGCCGCCGGGACGCGCCGGGTACTGGCTACGTTGCGGCGGCATCCCATCCTGACCGCGCGCCTGCTGGTGCGCCAGTTGCCGGCGGAACTGGAGGCGCTTTTTCAGGAGGCGGGGTGCCCCCTCTTTCCGCAGGCGCACGGCGATTTGCAGATGGTGTGCACCTGCCCGGACTGGTCCCACCAGTGTAAACACGCCGCCGCCGTCTACTACCTGCTGGCCGAGGCGATTGATCGTGAGCCGTTGCTGTTGCTGGCCTTGCGTGGTATTCCGCGGGAGGAGTTGCTGGGGTATCGTCCGGCCGAATTGGTGGAGGACGGACCGGCCGGTAACCTGGAAGACACGCCAGCGCTCTCCCAGCCGATGCCGGTTGCGCCGGCCGAATTTTGGGGCGTACCGACGGACGATCCGGACCATGCCGGGGCTGATTTCGGGGCCGCACCGGCCGCCACCGATATCGCCCCTTTGTTGCGACGGCTCGGTCCCTTACCATTCTGGCGCGGCGAAGTGCGTTTCCTGGATGCGCTGCGCGTGGTCTATGCCCGCGCGGCCCCGCGGGGATGGACGGTATGGGAGGGGGAGGCTCTGGAAGTGCGACGCGGTGCCAAGGGGGCGGGCGTTGTGCCGGGGCGCCGGGAGCGCAGCCGGGTGAATATGGACCTGACCATGCGGTAGTACCTTATGATCGCGCTTTCCTATATGCGCCTGCTGGATACCTGGGTGGGTGGCCTGTTCACCAGCCTGCTGGGGTTGTGTCCGCGCCGTCCACGTGCTGTGCCGACCGCGCCGCGTGAGATTGTCATTGTGAAATTAATGGGGCTGGGGAGTCTGCTCACCTGTGCCGGGGTGTGGCGGGCGGTGCGGCAGAGTCAGCCGCAGGCCCGGATCGTGGTGGTGTCGCTCGCCGGCACGGCTGCCGTGGCACGCCTGCTGCCGGAGGTGGACGAGGTGCTGGCGATCTCCACGGCGAACTTCGGGCGGCTCTGTGGGGATGGGTGGCGTGTGTGGCGCGAACTGCGGCGGCGGCGGGTGGATGTGATCGTGGACATCGAGTATTTCTCGAACCTCTGTGCGCTCTTCTGCGCCCTGTCCGGTGCCCGCTACCGGCTGGGGTTCCTGTTGCCCCCGGCGGGCGGGCACGGGGTCGTGGGTGGTGGGGCGGGGCCGCCGGACCCGCCGGTGCTGCGGGAGCGCTACAGGAAGAGCTTCCACCACGAAGGGCGGGTGGTGGGTGGCAGATGGCTGGATGGCGGTGTGGTATTGCGTGAGGATCAGCATTTTCGCACCAACGTGGCGCGCCTGTTGCAGCCGTTGGGGGTGGCTGAGGGGCCGTTGCCACAGGTCACGCTCTCGCTGCCAGACGAGGCGCGGCAGGAGGCGGAGCAGTTGCTGAACGGCGGCGCCACCGCGATCACATCCTGGATGGTGGTGAATCCCCATGCCAGTGAGCTCTGCTGGCAACGGCGTTGGCCGCTGGAACGTTTTGCCCAAGTGATAGCGGCCTTGCTGGCCGACAACCCGGCCTTGGGTGTGGTGATCCCCGGCACCACCGATGAGTGGCCGCGCGCGGAGGCGCTGCGGGCGCAGCTCCCGCTGGCCGAGCGCGAGCGCGTGCGCGTCCTGGCCGGGCAAACGAGCCTGGCGGTGCTCGCGGGAGTGCTGCAGCAGAGCCGGCTGGTGCTCACCGGCGACACGGGGATCATGCACCTCGCGGCCGCGGTCGGCGCACCGCTGGTGGCGCTCTTCGGCCCGGAATCACCGGTGCGCTATGGCCCGGCGGGTGACAGCCACCGCACGGTGGTGCTGGCCGGGGCAGTCCCCTGCGGACCCTGCCTCTGCTGTGAGAATCGCAAGCAGGCGCCCTGCACGCACGAACCTGCAGCCTGCATGCAGGCCATCTCTGTGGCTACGGTACAACAGGCCTGCGAGCGGCTGCTGGCACAAGGCGGTTACACGGTTTCCAGGCCGCGCAGCGACCCGGATGGTGGGGTGGATTGGGTTGGTGGGGAGTCTTGACGTTTATCCCGGCTTCTGGCAGTCTCTCAACCATGACGCCACCGTTACACGCCAACGGCCATAGTGACGTACCCATGACCATCAAGATATGGGGGTGTCGCGGCTCGATCCCTACGCCGGGACTGGCTACTTTGCGTTACGGCGGGAATACCACCTGTCTGGAGATTCGGACCTCTCTGCCGGAAGTCATCATTGTGGACGCCGGTTCCGGGCTGCGCAACCTGGGCAAAGCGTTGCGTCAGGACGAGACGGTCACGGACTTGCGATTCTTTATGACGCATGCGCATTGGGACCATGTGGTCGGTTTTCCCTTCTTCGAGCCGGCCTACGACGAGCGCTACACCATTACCTTCTGCGGCGGCTCGCATGGACACGAGTGTTTTAGGAAGAGTCTCTCCCGTCAGATGCAGGCACCGTTTTTCCCTGTGGACTTCAGCATGGTGAAGGCCACCTTCAAAACCCGTTGCACACAGGCGCACGGCGAACATGGAACGTGTCGTTTCGGCCAGCTCGAAGTCTATCCCGTGCCTCTTAGCCATCCTAACGGTGGCCACGGGTACAAGTTTGTCGAGGCCGGCAAGTCCTTTGTCTTTCTCACGGATAACGAACTGGGCCTCCAGCACGTCGGTGGCCTCAGCCGCAGCGACTATGTGGATTTCTGCCGTGGCGCCGATTTGCTCATCCACGACGCCCAATATACGGACGAGGAATATACGCACACGCGTGGTTGGGGGCACTCTACCTACGCCGACACGGTGGACTTGGCCATGGCAGCCGGCGTCCGGCGCCTCGGCCTGTTTCACCACGACCCCGACCGCGCCGACGATGATTTGGACCGGCAGGTGGACAAGTGTCAGCAGCGCATTCGCGCGGCCGGCTCGTCCGTGGCGTGCTTTGGCTGTGTGGAAGGCATGACGATCACGTTGTGACGTCCGAACCTGGCGTGGCGTCCGACCGTAGCCGCGGCAGCGGATGGATCTGCCAAGTCCGTGACATCGTCCGGAAGCACAATATCGTGGTGCTGGAGGGGTACGTCGGCATCTTCGTTCTTGGCGCAGGGGGGGAAAAGCGCGATGATAGAAGACTTCTTTATGGCCCTCACCCCTGCTGGGACCTTTGCACATGCCCGACGACATTCTCATCACAGGCGCCCGCGAGCATAACCTTAAGAATGTGACGGTGCGCATTCCGCGCAACCGCTTGACCGTCATCACCGGCCTCAGCGGTTCGGGGAAGTCGTCGCTGGCCTTCGACACGCTCTATGCCGAGGGGCAGCGGCGCTATGTGGAAAGCCTCTCCGCCTATGCCCGGCAGTTTCTCGACCAGATGCAGAAGCCGGACGTGGACCACATCGAGGGGCTCTCGCCAGCGATTGCCATTGAGCAGCGTAATGCCGGCAGCAACCCGCGCTCCATCGTGGCCACCACCACCGAGATCCATGACTACCTGCGCCTGCTCTACGGCAACATCGGCCACGCGCACTGTCCGCAGTGCCAGCAGCCGGTGCGGCGGCAAAGCGCCGAGCAGATCGTGGAACAGCTCCTGTCACTGCCGTCGCAAACCAAGGTGGTGTTGCTGGCGCCCCTGGTGCGCGGGCGCAAGGGGAAGCATGAGGATGTGGTAGACACCATCCGCCGCGCCGGGTTTGTGCGCGCCCGGGTGAATGGCGTGCTGCATGAGCTGGACGACATCCCGGCGCTCGATAAGAAGAAGGCGCATACCATCGAGGCCGTGGTGGATCGCCTGGTCCTGACGCCAAGCATCCGGCAGCGCCTGACCGACTCCGTGGAGTTGGGCCTGAAACAGGGGGGCGGGTTGCTGCTAGTGCTGGTGACTGACGCGGCCGGGAAAGAGACGGAACTGGTCTGTTCCGAGAAGAATGCCTGCCCCACTTGCAATATCAGCTTTGAAGAGCTGAAGCCGCGCTCTTTCTCCTTCAACAGCCCCTACGGCGCTTGCCAGACGTGTGCGGGGTTGGGTGCGCAACTGGTCTTTGAGGAAGATCGGGTAGTGCCGGACAAGACCTTGTCGCTGGAAGATGGCGCGGTGCAGGCCTGGCGGCGTGGCGGGCACCGTATGATCATCTATTACAAGCACTTGCTGCACGCGGTAGCCGGGGCTTATAAGGTCGATATGGCGGTGCCGTACCAGGATTTGCCGGCTGCGTTCCGCCAGGTCCTGATGCACGGCACGGGCGGCGAGGAGATCGCACTGCAGTATTGGATGCGCGGAGCGTATCGCAAATACAACAAGCCGTTTGAAGGGGTCCTGCCCAGCCTGCAGCGCCGGTATAACGAGACCGAGATCGAGGAAGTGCGCGAACGCCTGCGCCAGTACATGGGGCGGGAGCGCTGCCCCACCTGCCACGGCGCCCGGTTGCGCCCGGAGGCGCGGGCCTGCACCGTGGGGGGGAAGTCCATCGTGGATGTGATGGCCATGACGGTGCGCGCCTGCCATGCGTTCTTCCGCGAGCTGGAACTGCCGGCGCAGGAGCGGCAGATTGCCGCGGAAGTGATTAAGGAGATCCGCCGTCGGCTGCAGTTCCTCGTGGATGTGGGGCTGGAATACCTGACGCTTGATCGCGAAAGCGCCACGCTAGCGGGCGGCGAGATGCAGCGTATCCGGCTGGCCACGCAGATCGGCTCCGGACTGGTCGGGGTGCTCTACGTGCTCGACGAGCCGACGATCGGCTTGCATCCGCGCGACAATGAGCGCCTGATTGCCATGCTGCGTCAATTGGAAGCGCGCGGCAACACGGTGGTGATCGTGGAGCATGATGCGGAGATGATCCGCGAGGCGGATCACCTGGTGGACCTTGGCCCCGGGGCCGGGCGCCACGGCGGCGAGGTGATCTATCAGGGGAATTTGGCGGGGTTGATGCGCTGTGAGCGCTCGCTGACGGCCGCCTATCTCTCCGGGCGCGAACAGATTGCCGTGCCGAAGCGGCGGCCGGTGGTGAAGTCCGGCCCCTGGCTGCAGATCATCGGTGCCACGGAGAATAACCTCAAGAGCGTGGATGTGGCGATTCCGGTGGGCCACCTGGTCTGCGTCACCGGTGTTTCCGGCAGCGGCAAAAGCACGCTGGTGGATGATGTCCTGCGCAAACATCTGGCGCGGAAGTTCTTAGATGCCAAGGACCGTCCCGGCGCCTGTAAGAAGATCCTGGGGATGGATCACTTCGATAAGGTGATCGAGATTGACCAGAGCCCGATCGGACGGACGCCGCGCAGCAATCCGGTGACGTATACCGGGGCGTTCACGCCGATTCGCGATCTCTTTGCGGCCACGCCGGCCGCCAAGGTGCGCGGTTACCAGCCTGGGCGCTTCAGTTTCAATGTGAAGGGGGGGCGGTGCGAAGTCTGCCAGGGTGACGGGATGCTCTGCTTGGAGATGCACTTCCTGCCGGATGTGTATGTGACCTGCGAGCAGTGCGGGGGGAAACGCTACAACCATGAGACGCTCGAGGTCCGCTACGGCGGGCGCAGCATTGCCGATGTGCTGGCGTTGACGGTGGACGAGGCGTTGGAGGTCTTTGGCGCGGTTTCGGCGATTGCGTCGAAGCTGCGTACATTGTCGGAGGTGGGGTTGGGGTATGTTCATCTTGGCCAGGCCGCTACGACGCTTTCGGGTGGTGAGGCGCAGCGGATTAAGCTGGCTGCGGAACTCAGCCGCAAAGCCACCGGCCGCACCCTCTATCTGCTGGACGAACCCACCACCGGGCTGCATTTTGCGGATGTCCACAAGCTGCTGGATGTCCTGTTGCGATTGCGGGAATCCGGGAATACGGTGGTGGTGATTGAGCATAATCTGGACGTAATCAAGTGCGCCGACTACATTATCGACCTGGGCCCCGAGGGTGGCGATGCTGGCGGCACGCTGGTGGCGGCGGGTACACCCGAGGAAGTCGCCCGGTGCGCGGCATCGCATACGGGGCGTTTTTTAAGGAAGATTTTGTGAGCATACAGGGTTCAGGAGCGTGGATACCGCAGCGCGCCCGGGCATTTGGCCGGGGGGGGGGCGGCGTCTTGGCGGGCGGGTGGGTCTGGCGGCGGTGGCGGATAATCGCCTCTGTCTGGACGATGGTGGTGTCGTGCGCCCTGGCGACGGAAGAGGATCTGGTGGCGGCGCGCAATGCTGTGCATGACAAGCTGTTCGATGTGGCGGTGACGCATGCCGAGGGGTATTTGCGGGAGGTGCAGGCGAGGCCGGCAGATGGTGTGGAAGCGTTGCAACTGCTCGCACAAGCGCTGGCCGGGCAACGTAAATACGACCTGATGCTGCAGCGCCTGCAGGCCTGGCCAGCGGTAACACAGGCGACGCCGGATCCCGGTATGTTCGCCTTCTGGCGCGCCTTGGGGCTGGTGGGCGTCGGCAAGCCGCGGGAGGGGATTGAGGTCGCGGAAGCGGCACTGGCCACGGGGAAGAGTTCCGTGGAGCATGCCGATGCCTTGCAGCGGTTGATTGCACGCGCACGGATCGCCCTGGGTGAGACACCGGCCGCGCTCTCTCTGTACGCAGAAGTGGATAAGCGGACCACCAATAGTGTCACCCGCGCGGAGAACATGCTGGAATGGGCGCATGCGTTGGAGGGGGTTGGCCGGGTGGGGGATGCGCTGAACGTGCTGGTGCGGCAGGTGGAGATGAATGTCACCGGCCCGGTGACGGATAACGGGCGGCTGGCGTACGGACGCCTGCTAGCCCGGCAGCAGCGTCCGGCCGAGGCTGAGGTCGCGCTGCGTATCCTGGCCCAGAAGAAGGGCGCTGCGGAGAGTCATCGGGTGCAGGCCTGGGTGGAGATTGCGCAACTGGCACTGGAGGGGGGGCGTACGAATGAGGCGCTGGCGGCAGCTCGTGCCGCGGATGAACTTTCGATCTATCCAGACTCCCGCAAGCTGGCTGGGTATTTGCTGGCGGATCTGTTGCTGGCGGCCCCGACGACGCTTGATGAAGGCGTGGCGCGCATGAAGGCCCAGGTGCGTGAGTTCCCCGATGGTCCCGCGGCCGCCGCCGCGCAGTTCCGGCTGGCTGAGGCGCTCCTGCGCAACGGGCGCAACGAGGCCGCTGCCACTGAGTACCGGCTCTATCTGGAAACTTTCAATGATGGACGCGCCCGGGAGGCCGCTGCGCTGGAGGGGTTGGGCACGGCATTATTCCGCATGACGCGGTATGGCGAGGCCGCCAATGTCTTTCTCAAAGCGCATGATGCCGCCACCAACGACTCGGTGCGCGTGGCATGCTTGATCCAGGCTGGCGACGCCCTGCATGCGGCCGGGCAATTCCGCCAGGCCGCCGATACCTACCGGCGGCTGGTCGCCGGGCACGCCATGGATCCGCTGGTGCCGCGCGCGCTCTTCCAGGCCGCGGACAGCCTGGAGCGCGCCGGCGATACCGAGGCTGCGCAGGCGGCTTTCGCCCAGACGGCGCAACGCGCCGGCGTGGGAGATCTGGCCGTGCAGGCGCTCTTGCGGCTCGCGCCGCTGCAGGAGGCGCGCGCCCAGTCAGAACAAGCCATTGAAACGTACACCAAGGCCCTGGCCATGACTACCAATGCGACACCGCGTGGCGAAGCCCTGCTGGGGCGCGGGCGCACGCACTACCGTAGCTACCATTTCGAGACGGCGGCCGCCGATTTCCAGGCCGCAGGCGACCTCCTGCCGACACGGCATGATGAAGCCGCGTTCCTGCGAACGATGTGCCTGTATGGCCAGGGACGCGACGAGGAGGCCCGGGCAGCGGCCCTCGCGTTCCTCGGTACGTACACCAACTCGACGCAACTGCCGGAAATGGTCTTGTGGCTGGCCAAGTTCGATTACAACCGCAACCGCTTGGAAGAGGCCAATCGGCGCCTGCTCCAGTATGTGGAGACCTGGCCGCGCGGTTCCTGGGCCGATGCCGCCGTGCTGTGGGCCGGCCGGGCGGCCTTCCGCGCCGCTGACTATACCAACACGGTCACCCTCATGTCGCGCCTGCAGCGGGAGTACCCGCAGAGCCCTCGGTTTGCCGAGAGCCGCTTTGTCCAAGGCGAGGCGCTCTATATGCTGACGCGTTATCAGGAGGCGTTGGTGGTCTTTGACAATCTCATCAGCCGCTATCCAGACAGTGATTGGGTCACCGCCGCCTGGGCGCGCATGGGGGACAGCCTGTCCGCCTTGGGGAGCGAGAAGGCCACCCGCTATGATGAGGCGATGAAGTCCTATAGCGAGGTGTTGGGCCGGCGCGATGCCACGCCCGAGATGAAACTGCAGGCCCAGTTTCGCATCGGCCGCTGCCTGCAGAAGAAGCAGCAGCCCGACGCCGCCATCGACCAGTATTACAGCCATGTAGTGCTGCGCTTTCTGGAGGAACGGCAAAAGGGCACCTACTATCCGGAAGGCGCCAGTGCTTGGTTTGAACAGGCGGCTTTCCTGGCGGCGGAACTCCTGCAGCAGAAGAAGGCTAATGAGCAGGCCGAAAGCATCCTGAATCGGGTGATTCAGGCGAATACGCCGGGCCGCGAGGAGGCACAGCAGCGCATCCAGCGGCTCCGGACAGGGGCGGGCGGGAAATAGGGACGCTATGAATACGTTTCATTGGTTTAGTGAAAGCGGTCCGGTGCTCTGGATCATCCTGGCCAGCGGCTTGGCAGCCTTAGGGGTCTTCCTGGAGCGCATGCTGCACCTGCGGCGCGCGGCCATCAGTCATCGCGACTTCCTGCAGGGCGTCTGCAATGTGTTGGACCGGGGGAACGCCGAGGAGGCCATGCAGATTTGCGAGGAGGCGCCTGGCCCTGTGCCGGCGTTGATCCGCGCGGCCATCCTGCACCGGCATGAGGCGCGGCATGTGCTGGTGGAGGCCATCGGCAACGTGGGGCGTGCGGAGATCGGCCGCATGGAGCGGCGGGTGGCGGTGATCGCCACCATCGGCCAGATCGCCCCATTGCTCGGCTTGATCGGTACGATCTTCGGCATGATTGAGACGGTCATGGTCCTGCGGGACCAGCAGCCGCTCATCTATGCGGTGCACATTACCGACGGGCTGCTGCGCGCCTTGATCACGGCCGCCGCCGGCCTGATCGTGGCCGTGCCGTGTTTCCTGATGCATAACCTGCTGTTGGTGCAGATTGACCGCCTGGTGCTGGATATGCAGGCCGTGGAGACGGAGATCACGGCCTATCTGACAGCCCGGCATCATGCGGAGAAGAAGTCGTCGTGAGGGAACTCAAGGGACATTGGGGAAAGTGGCGCAGTGAGACGTTGCGTCATCGCTTTAGCCGGGGCGGGTGGGGCGGGCGCGCCCTGTTTGCCGCCGCCCCGTGGCTCACGCTGGTGCTGCTGGCCGGGATGTTGCTGGTGGTGGGCGACTATATTGTGCTGCGGCCGGGGATGGTTTTTGACCTGCCGCGCGCGCCGTTCCGCGAGGGGATGCAGTACGGACTCACGGCGGTGATCATTCCGGTGGCCCGCGCGGGTGGCCCGCAAACGCTGGTCTTCTTTGATGATGAACCGTTTGATCTCGGTGTCGCAGCCCGGCAGGAACAGCTGGCCGTGCGGATCCGCAACCGCGTGGCGCTCGAGGCCCGGCGCGAGATCCTGCTGCTGGCCGATCGCCGCATCCCGCATGGCGATGTCATGACCGTGGTGAACCTGGCCCGTGAGGCTGGTGTCAGCCGGGTCAATGTCGCAACCAAGCCGGACTGAACGTGGTGTGGCAGGTGGCTTGGCAAGGGCGGACGCGTAAGGAGCGTGGATGAAGAAGCTGCTTGGGTTGTTGTTGCTGGCCGGCGTCGTGGCGGTCTGCGTCTGGCGTATTCATGATCTGCAGACCCGGCGCGCGGCAGACACGAAAAAGGATATCAAGCGGCGGCCGGCGGCGGTGCTGCTGGCCCCGGTGCTCTGCAAGGCGATGCCCGTGGAATGGCAGACCTTCGGCACGGTCGAGCCCGCCACGACGGTCACCATTCGCCCCCAGGTCTCTGGCTTGCTCTTGGAAACCAGTTTTACGGAAGGCGGTACCATCCAGGTTGGGCAACTGCTCGGCCGCATCGACCCGCGCCCCTTTGCCGCGGAATTACAGCAGGCCGAGGCCGCCGTAGCCCGCACACAGGCCCAATATACGAATGCGCTGATCGAGGCCCGGCGCGTGACCGAGCTCTTCGATAAGAAATTTGCCTCGGAGAATGACCGCGATCTGGCGCGCACGGCCGTGGCCGCCCTGCGGGCCAACCTGCAGGCCGACGAGGCGAGCGTGGAAAGTGCACGCATCCGGCTGGGATATTGCGAGATGCGTGCGCCCTTGTCCGGTTGCGCGGGGCGACGGCAGGTGGATGCCGGCAACCTGGTGGCAGCCAACACCACCCCGCTGGTCACGATCCATCAGGTCCAACCTGTGAATGTCGCCTTTACCATTCCACAACAGGAGATGTTCCGCCTTCAGGGGCGCACCGAAACGGGCGAACTGCCGGTGGAGGCGCGCTTCCCGGGTGAGAGCGCCCTGGTGGAGAGCGGTGGGCTCGCTTTCCGGGATAATGAGGTGGATACGGCCACCGGGACCCTGCTGCTCAAGGCGCGCTTTGCCAATGCCGCAGGACGTCTCTGGCCCGGTCAGTTCGTCAACGTGCGCCTAGTGGCGGCCATCGAAACCAACGCGGTCGTGATCCCGTATCGCGCGGTCCAGAATGGGCAACAGGGGACGTATGTGTATCTCGTTCTGCCGGACAATACGGTGACGGACCGGGTGGTGCAGATCACGCGCACGCTCGGCGAAGAGAGTTTGGTCGGCAAAGGCGTGGTTCCCGGCGATGTGGTGGTGACGGACGGGCAGCAGCAACTGCGTCCGGGCGCTGCCATTACCAATGCCGCGCTGAACATCACCCGCCCTGGCAAGTAACCGGCACAGCACCCCGTTTTTCAGCAGCTACGATGAACATCTCCGCCCTTTGCATTCACCGTCCGGTGATGACCACGCTCCTGATGGTCAGCATCCTGCTCTTTGGCGTGCTGGCCTATCGGCAGCTGCCGGTCAGCGATCTTCCCACGGTGGATTACCCCACGATCCAAGTCTCGGCCAGTGTCCCGGGCGCTAGCCCGGAGACCATGGCCTCGGCGGTGGCCACGGTGTTGGAAAAACAATTTTCGACCATTGCCGGCATCGACACCATGACCTCGGTGAGCCGCCAAGGGAACACCAGTATTGCCCTGCAGTTCGCCCTCTCGCGTGACATTGATGCCGCCGCGCAAGATGTGCAGGCGGCCATTGCGCGTTCCGCCCGCCAACTGCCGGCCGATATGCCGGCGCCGCCCTCCTACCAAAAAGTCAACCCGGCCGCTACACCCTTCCTCTTCCTCGTCCTGAAAAGCCCTACGCTGCCGCTCGCCGCGCTCGATGAGTTCGGTCAGACGCTCCTTGGGCAGCAGATCTCGATGATCAATGGCGTGGCTCAGGTGCAAGTCTTTGGCAGCCAGAAGTATGCGGTGCGTATCCAGGCGGATCCGCAGAAGCTTTTTGCGCGCGGCGTGGCCCTGGAGGAACTCTACAAGGCGGTGGACGAGGGGAACGTCAATCTACCGACCGGTATCCTGTATGGCCCCACGCGGGCCTTTACGGTGCAGGCGGAAGGACAGTTACAGTCGGCCGCCCCGTACAACCAGCTGCTCGTGACCTGCCGCAACGGCGCACCGGTGCGGCTGGGCGACGTCGCCCGCGCCTTCGACAGCGTGGAGGAGAACAAGGCCGCAGCTTGGTATATCACGTCTAATCAGACCCAGCGCGCCATCGTCCTGGCTGTGCAGCGGCAGCCCGGGGTAAACACCGTGAAGGTGGCAGAAGATGTGAAAAAGCTTCTTCCCGCGCTGCAGCGCCAGCTGCCGCCCGCAGTCTCGCTGCAGGTGCTCTATGATCGCAGCCTGCCGATCTTGGAATCTACGGATGATGCCCAGTTTACGTTGCTGCTGACCCTGGGGCTGGTGGTGTTGGTGATCTTTCTCTTCCTGCGGATGTTCACCGCTACCGTCATCCCTTCGCTGGCGCTGCCGATGTCGGTCGTGGGTACCTTTGCTATCATGTCGCTGTTGCAATACAGCCTGGATAGTATTTCGCTTATGGCGCTGACGCTGGCGATCGGGTTTGTGGTGGATGATGCCATTGTGATGTTGGAGAACGTAGTGCGGCACATGGAGTTAGGCAAGCCGCGACTGCAGGCGGCGCTCGATGGCTCCCGCGAAATCGGCTTTACCATTCTTTCCATGACCCTCTCCCTGGCGGCGGTCTTTATCCCCGTACTCTTCCTGGGTGGGGTGGTCGGGCGTATCTTTCGCGAATTTGCGGTGACCATTGGCGCCGCAGTGCTGATCTCCGGCGTGATCTCGCTGACGCTGACTCCCATGCTCTGTGCGCGGTTTCTGCACGCGCCCAACGCCGGTGGCCATGGCCGCATCTATGCGGTGACGGAGCGGGGTTTCCAAGCCATGCTGCATTTTTATGACGTCACGCTGCAATGGGCGCTGCGCTATCGCCTGCTGGTGATGGTGGTAGCCCTTGCCATCGCGGCGTTGACCGTAAAACTGGCGCAGATGACACCGCTGGGGTTCCTGCCGGTGGAGGATCAGGACCGTATTAACCTGACGACGGAAGCACCGGAAGGAACCTCCCATACCGCCATGTTCCAGCTGCAGCAGCGGGTGGCCGATGTGATACGCCGCGATCCGGATGTGCTCGAAGCCATGTCGCGCGCCGGCGGCGGCAACGGGGTGAATACGGGCGGCGGCTTGATCCACCTGAAGCCGCGCAGTCAGCGTCGCGCCACAGCTAACGACGTGGTGCAGCGCCTACGCCCCAAGTTGGCCACCATTCCGGGCATTAAGTGCTTCCTGCAGGTGCCGGAGACGCTGCAGCTGGGCGGACGCGCCAGTAAGAGCCAGTATCAGTACACGCTGCAGGGGCCAAACCTCGAGGAACTCTACCGCGTGGCAGGTGTCATGCAGGAGCAGTTGGAGGCACTCCCGGGGTTCCAGGATGTCACCAGCGACATGCAGCGCAAAAACCCGGAGCTGCAGATTCGCGTCAACCGTGATCGCGCTTCGGCGCTTGGCATCAGCATGCAGCAGGTGGAGAGCACGCTGCGCAATGCCTATGCCGGCACGCAAGTCTCCACGATTTACACGCCCAACAATCAATATCGCGTGATTATGGAGCTGCTGCCGGAATACCAGAACAGTCCGGCGGCCCTGGCGTGTCTCTATGTGCGCTCTGCCGCCGGACGGCTGGTGCCGGTCACGGCCCTGGCGGAGACCGCCGAGGGGTACGGGCCGCTGAGCGTCAATCATGCGGGGCAACTGCCGGCCGTGACCCTCTCCTTCAACTTGCGCCCCGGCGTGTCACTCGGCGAAGCCGTGGGGCGCGTCGAGGAGGTCGCCCGCCGCATGGTGCCCGGGTCGATCGTCACGAACTTTCAGGGGACGGCCCAGGCGTTTCAGGTGGCAACCAAGGGGATGCAGTGGCTGCTGGTGCTCTCCATCGTGGTGATCTACATCGTGCTGGGGATGCTGTACGAGAGCTTTTGCCACCCCCTGACGATCCTGACGGCGCTGCCGTTTGCCGGCGTGGGCGCTTTGCTGGCGCTGCTGTTGTGCAATGCGGAGTTGTCGCTCTACGCCTTTGTCGGCATCATTATGCTGGTGGGGCTGGTCAAAAAGAACGGCATTATGATGGTTGATTTTGCGATTGTGGCCCAACGCGAACAGCAGCTAGACCCTGTGACCGCCATCCATCAGGCCTGCCTGATCCGCTTCCGGCCGATTATGATGACCACGGCGGCCGCGCTGATGGCCGGCCTGCCGATTGCCCTGGGCTACGGCGCCGGGGGCGAAACGCGCCGTCCACTGGGGTTGGCTGTGGTCGGCGGGCTGCTTTTCTCCCAGACGCTGACGCTCTACGTGACGCCGGTCTTCTACGTCTACATGGAAAAGTTCCGGCACTGGCGGCCGTTCCGGCGCGCCTAGCCGCCTGTCGGACGGCGCGTCTGGCTGAACCTAGATCCGTACCGTGAACGTTCCTTTGGCCTACCCTGCACGCGTGGGCAACTGGGTATACGTTCAGCGTGAGCAGCGAAAAAGCGAGAAAATCGAAGAAAAAGGTGCGGCGCGAGGCGTGGCCGCTGCGGCCTGAC
>CAYSHQ010000004.1:0-20848 GCA_964430835.1 uncultured Lentisphaerales bacterium | reverse complement strand
CACAAGGCCGCCGGGGACGGCAGGCAGATGCGCACCGGAAGAACGCCTGAAACCGCCAATCTTCTGTATGTCTGCGCATCGCGTGCTTGAGGCGCGTTCGTCATAAGGATAAACAACGTGCACCAGATCCCCACGGACAGTTCCAAATGGCTTCGCAGCCCCACGTTATAACCAGTTGCCCGCGGCCCGGGGGCGGGCCGGGGCTACTGACAGCCGCCAACGACCAACTGCGCGTGCCCCAAAAGGAACGCTCCCGTCTGAGATCAGGCGCCGGCGCTTTAATACTATCGCCTTCGGCTGCACTTTCAGCAAAAGCGACGCTGAAAATGCAGTTGCTAGCGAGTAGTTAAAGGGGCACGCTTGGCAGGGCTTGACACCGCGCTTACCAGCGCCCCCAGAGCAACAGCACAAAGAGCGCGGCAAAGAGCAGCGCCGTGGCAAACTTCACCAGTGCCGCCCGTTGCTGAAACCACAGCGTCAAGCGTTCGCTGCGCAAGCCGCCATACGCCCCGACAAAGACCACCAGCAGCGGCACAATGAAGGCCAGATTATACAACGCCAAATAGCCGATGGCCCCTGAGCGCCCCTGCCCCGTCTTGAGCATGTAGAGCAGCGTGGGCGCATAGACCTGCCCCGTGCAGGCCAACTCCAGCACCGCGATCACCACGCCCGCCACAAACGCCGCGGCCACAAAATGGCGCTGCCGGGAACTATGCCGCACGGCCGCGTGAATGCGCGCCTTGAGCACCCCCGGCAACTGCAGCACCATCTCGCCCATGCGCCCGCGCAGGCATTGCACCCCATCCCAGATACTCAGCAGCGCCACGCCGGCGACAAACAACGCCATCCCCACGTTCAATATCCCACCCAGCCGGCGTAACAACGAGAACCGCACCACCACCTCCACCAGCCCCAACCCCAGCAAAAAATACGCCAGGAAGACACCTGCCACAAAGGCCGCCCCCACCGCCAGAATCTGCCGCGGGGCGCGGCGCGTCACCTGCAAGTACGACAGCAAAAAGATAATCGTCGCAAAGGCACACGGGTTGACCCCATCCAGCAACCCTGCCCCCGCCACCACCCAGGGCCCCATGGCCGTGTAACGCGCGCCGAGGGCCGTCTCTGCCTGCTGCAGACGGGTCACGTTAACCTGACGCCACGCCGTTTCCGTGGCCTCCGGCCGACTTAACAACCGCCCCAGCTCCGCAAAGGTAATCTCCGCCTTGATCCGATAGCCCGCGCCGCAAAAGATGGCCGGGGCCGTGAGGCGCGCCTTCTCCGGCACCTCAAAGCGGTCGCACAGCGCTTCGTTCAGCAAGGCATCTTCCGGCAGGCGGATATTGCGCTCCTCGATCACCAGGTCCGTGAACTCCGTGCGCAGCGTACGCAACCAATCCGCTACGCGTGCGCAATCCGGGCACCCCGGGTTGCGGAATACGACCACCAGGCGGGCAGCGCCCTCCGCACCTGTGGCGGTCGGGGTCACCCCCGGCAGCGCCGCCACGAGATTGGTCCGGCTGCGTCCGGCCTCCGGCTGGCGCGGCACAATCTTTGGTTTTTCGACAGCGGCCACGGCACTGGCGAGCAACTGTTTGCGCAGGCCAGCCAGACGCCCATCCTCCTCGTTTTCGGTTTGGGCCGCCACTTGATCCAGCAAAGCCAAGAGATCGCCAGCATCCAATTCGCGCAACCACCGCACGGGCGCATCCTGGAGCAGTGACGACAGCCGATACGCGACCATCTTCTTGTCGGGAGCGGACGCCACCAGGGCCGTCAACACCCGCACATCCACCTTTTCGCGATTGGCAAAG
The DNA here is from genome assembly GCA_964430835.1 of uncultured Lentisphaerales bacterium. Classification (GTDB taxonomy): domain Bacteria; phylum Verrucomicrobiota; class Kiritimatiellia; order RFP12; family CAIWXQ01; genus CAIWXQ01. The sequence continues at coordinate 19,037 of CAYSHQ010000004.1, read as the reverse complement.
AGACAGAAGGCCGCGGCCGTGCGGAGCGACAGCACGGACTCGCGGGTTAGCGCAGTCAACGTCGTCACCACGGCGGGTGAAAGACGCTTGGGGTTGCGCGACGACGAAAAACGGCTCAGCCCTTCGGTCGCGGTGGTCGCATCAAAATAGATGGTCCACGGCAGCGTGTCGTTCGGCAGGTAGACTGCGGGGATCACGCCCCGCACCCATTCCGAATGATCGCTGGCCACCGTGGCCAGCTTCTCCGCAAACGCCTCCGGCTGATGTTTGCCCCACGTATACCAAGCCGCGCGCCGCACAAACGGGTTTTCGTCAGCGAGGCACCCCTCCACCAGGGGCTGGTCCCCTTCTTTCCAGCAGGCATCCAGCAACGTCAGCGCCAGGATGCGCTGCGCATCCTGCGGTCGCTGCGGCAGCCGGCGCGCCAACAGTTCACGTACCGACGCGCCGATGAGGCGCCGTTTGGCCGCACTGCGCACCACGCCATACCAGGCATACGACTCTTTGAACAGGTCGGCCGGGGACATGGGCGTGCCCGGCTCCAAGACGACGGCGATGACCTCCTGCAGCAAAGCCTGATCCGCCGTATCCCGCAAGCACGCCGCCACCGCCGCCTGCCGCACATCAGCCGAGGAATCACGCAGCAAGCGTTTGAGCAGTGGCAACGCCACCACGCCGACACACGTCCCCGCGCGCTGGGCGATCACCAACCGCTCGTCCGCCGTACGGGAAACCAATGTTTCCACCATGAACGCCACGCCCGTGCCCTTCCCCATGGCCATCAGCATCTGCGCCGCGCCAAAACGCAGGCTGTCATCGTATTTCGCCGCCAGGTAGAGCTGGGCGGCCTGGGTCAGCGCCTCGCTTTTCCGGCCCGGACGTTCCACGCCCGCTGGTGGGGGCGTCCGGTCGGTCGTCGCCGTGGCCGCCTCGGTCGACAGCGCCGGCGCAGTGGCGGATGGATTCGCACCCCCAAAGGCACCGAACAAGTCCTGAAGATTAACGGCATCGGCTGCCGGACTGATGGCAGCAGGCGGCGGCGTGGTCGTTCCACCCGTCACGCCCTTGGTCGGCGTGGGCGTGGCAGGTGCCGCCGGCGCGGTTGCAAACGCTGCAAAGAGATCGGTGAGCGCATTACCGGCGTCTGCGGCGGCCGGGGCCGTACCATCTTCGGGCGGTGCTACCAACTGATCGAAATCCTCCTGCTGCTCCCAATGATTACCGCGGCGATCCTCCTCGGTCTGATAGGATTCAAACAAGGCCAGCACGCACTCCTTGTCGCCGGCCTGCAAGACCTGCACCAGCGCGGCTGCCACCGCGGCGTCCCCCCCCCCGGCACGCGCCACCAGGCGAATGGCCGCACACGCCACGTCCTTGTTGGCATGCGCGAGATACGGCATAGCCAGCCGCACGCCCTCTCCCCCCCCGGCATCGCCCAGTCCTTCCAACACGGCCAGCAGCACATCAGGATCCTTGCCGACCAGAGCCGGGGCAAACGTAGCAGGAATGGGTTTATCCATTTTGCGCAAGGCCGCCACAATCGGCCCCTTCAATTGGTCATCCTGCACAAAGAGTTCCGCAAGGCGTGCCGCGGCCTTCTTCCCCGCGAGCACCGACAAGGTCGCCACGGCCGTGCGCCGCACAAAGGGGTCCGCATCCTGCAAACAGGCCGCAACCTCATCTTCCACCATCTTAGCTTGCAAGGTGCCGATGGCTTCCAAGGCCGCCGCACGCACCCGCCAGCGTGGACTCCGCAGGCACTCCTTGACGGCTTGGGCGGCCGCCACCGACTTGGTCCGCCCCAGACTTGCCAGCGCCGCCACGACCAGATCCTCATTCGCGTGGGTGAGGTAACGCCCGACCAATTCGACGGCCTTCGGCCCTTTCAGTGCGCCCGCCCCCCGCACCACAGCATGCACCACCTCCTCATCTTTCTCCTGCTTCAGCAAATCGCACAGATATGGGAAGGCCTTGTTTTTGCCAGCCGACAGGATGCAATCCACCGCACCCTCCCGTACCAGCGGATCGTGATCTTTCAGGAAATCCGCCAGCACAGGCAGGGCCCGCTCCCCGGCGGCGGCTGCCGCCGTCAGGCTGCGCAGACGCTCGTCCTGATTACCAAAGACCAGCCGATGCGCAAGGCGGGCGCGTTCCGTGCCGGCGGTTTCCGGCAGCAGCAGGAAGTAGCGCACCTCCTGCACCCGTCGCCGCGCGTCCTCATCGATCCCCGGCTGCGCGGCCGCCAGCCACGCCTCCAACACGGGAATCGTCGCCGACCCGGCCTGTTCCAACATGCGCACGGCCCGCGTGGAGCGTTCGCGATCGCCCGAGGCCAACTCGCGAATATAGCCGGCAATCTGATCCGCGGTCAGCGCGGCAAAGACGCTCTGTGCTGCATTCGTCGTGCCCTGCGCCCAGTCTTGCCAGCGCGCCAGCGCCGGGCCGTTGGCCGCCGCGTCCAGCCACGGATCATAGTCGAAGCCGGCGCCAGCCAGCTCCTCCAGCAATTCAAACGCCCCCAGGCGTACCGCCAGTTTGGAATGCGACAGCAACCCCACCCATGTTTGCCGCGGACACGGCTTACAGGCCAGCATGGCGTCATGCAGGCGGCTCCGGCAATCCTTGCGACTCAGCGCCGTCATCAGGAGCGGCCATTCTGCTGCCGGCACCTGCCCCTCCTGCAACCACTGCTCCCATTTCGCCAGCTCAGGTGCGATTGCGCTGCGCCCCGCCCGGCCCGTGCGCCCATCATTCAGAAACTCCAGGAAGGCGGCCGACTTGCGATAGCCCTCGGCCACGGCCTGCACGCGCCCGTCCCCGGACAGGATGATCGAGACAGGCACGCCGCTCACCTGAAATTCCTGCGCGATCTTGGCATCGCGAATCGTATCGAGGCTGACGCAGATGAACCCCGCCAGCGCGGCCAACACATCTTGCTCGGCGAGCGTCTCGGATTTCAACCGTACACACCAGGGGCAATCCGGCGCAGAGAAGACCAATAAGACCGGCTTGAGTTCATGGCTGGCCCGTGCCAACGCACCACCCAAACTATCACCCCAGGTCACAGCCGACGCTACCGCTGGCGCCACGGCGGGCACGGCTGGCACGGGCGGCGGCGTGGCATCCGCCCCCCACCCATGCCGACCAAGGGTGAGCGTAGCCACACTCACCAGCGCCAGCAGCATGCGTCTTGTTTTCGCGTGTCCGATCATACTGTCCATCTCACAAGGAACGTGATCCAGCCCATCCGGTCGTGCCGCCGCAGCTCAATGCGTCAGCGCATACATCAGGATATTCACGTTCATTTCCATGGAATTCACAATCTCGTTGCCGCCACAGCAACAGCAGCCCACCGTATGGGCCGTGTCGTTCAGCCCCTGCGACGAATAGATGACCACCGTCTTGCCATCGTGCTCGAGCCCTTCCAGATATGGATCCGCGCCGCCATGGCTGAGCTTAAGTTCCGTGATCGTCTTGACGGTTTTAAAGACCGCGTGGTCCATGCCCAGGCGTTTTAAGCCGCGCTCCGGCAGGATCTGGCGCATCTCGCGCCGGAAGGAGCGGTCCCAATCCTTGCTGGAGCACCCCGCCGAAGCCAGCAGGAAGCCGCCGCGCGTCAGGTATTTCTTGAGGTTCTCGCGCTCTTTGGTCGTGAGGTAGAACTCCTTCTCCCCTGTCATCACTACAAAGGGAAACGCAAACAACTCTTCCGAATCGAGCTTCACACTTTTGAAGCGGCGCTCGGTGGCAATGGTACTTTCGCGCTGCACAGCGCTCAGAAATTCATCGCTGAAACAACGTGAAGTCTGGGTGCCGGCATAGATGAGGTTTGCGCAGCGCACTGCGGCCTCCTTGGCCGGCAGCACACCTGCCCAACCGAGCAGCAAGCAGCCGAGCAACATGCCATAGGGGGCGTTCTTCATGGTCCCACGCCTTTCTCGCCGTCCTGGAAGTAGCGTTTGACGGCATCGCGATACCTGGCTGGCAGGCGCTCGACCGGCACCGCCTCGCCCGGTGACACCACGGCCTGCGCCCCCGGCAAATGCTCTACCACGGCGGGACGCCGCCCCGCGCCATCCATGCTACCGCGCCGCCCCTCGCCCATCGCCCCCGTGCTCTCACGTGCGGAAGATCCCAGCGTGCTGCGTGACGGCCCATAGACCGGCATCCCCAGCGCCGAATACCCCTCGCCCCCCGTGCCGGACTCCGCGTCCCCGTCGCCGCCCTCGCCTTCGCCTACGCCAGAACCCTGGCCCACGCCACGCTTACGACACAACGAACGGAACATCTGCTGCAGCGTCTTTTTCAGATCCTCCGGCCCGAAGTTCGGTTGTTGCCCCCGGCACATCGACTGGAAGCGATTGGAACACGTTGAGCCCCCCTCCTGCAAAAGCCGCTGCAGTTTTTCCAGCGCCAATTGGGCTTCGCGGCAGGCGCGCGCGGCATCGCTGTTCAAACAGGCATTCATGGCAAACCCCATGTGATTCGAGGCGCCCGAACCGTCCACGGCGCGCACGAAGCTCAAGACCTCGCCCTGTAACGGAAGCATGGCCGGCGGCAGCGCGACAGCTGCGGCCGTTGCATTGGTCACAAAGTCGTGCAACGCCTGCAATACCTCGGCTTGATGCTCACCATAGCCGGGCAAGAAGGCCAGATCGCCGGCTTGCCTCTTCCCGCCATAGCGCTGTTTGAACCATCGTACCAATAGTTCCTGCCGCCGTACCACGGCCTGAAAGCGTGCCGCCCCATCCATGACGCGGGCCAGTTGCATCGCCAGGGCCGCGTTGGTCTGCTGCTGCTGCACCGCCTGGGCTTCCGGCACAAAGCGCTGCACCATGGCTTCCGCCTTGGCGCTCGTCTCCGCCCCCGGCTCGTGCATGGTGGCCAGATCCGCCTGGTTTTGCGCCAACTTCGCCACCACATTCGAGGCCGTCTGCTGCAGTTGTTTCTCGCTGTCATACGCGGCGAAGTCGTGCGCCAACTGGCCGAAGACCTTGGTGGCGGCGTTATGCACCTCCCGCACCTTACGCACCATGCTGGCCAAGCCCTCCTTGTCCGTTGTGCCAAAGACTACCAGACCCTGCAGTTCGCCCAAAGACTGCTGCACGCGCGCCATCGCGGCCATGGCCAGTTCGTACCGCACCATAAACAGCTCGATGGCTTCCCGGTTCCGGACCATCTCCGCGTATTCCTCTTCGCTGATTACTTTTACGCGGGCCACCCCGGAGGCGCCCACGCCCGGAATCAACGGATTATTATCCAACGCCTCGATATACAACTCCACCGCCTGCCCCGGGTCCACCCCCAATTCACCCAGATTGAGCGCGGATTCAAAATCAAAGCGCGTCCCCACCCCCTCGCGACGGAGCGTGACCCCTCGGTCGTTAAACCCTACCAGGGCGCGCACCCAGTCGACCTGCGTCACGCCAAAATCATCCTCCACCGATCCCGCCACCTTGATCTCCGCAGACGGCGTCGCCAGGCAGAATTCCGGCGGATCCGACAGCACCACCGTGGGCGGGTTATCCGGCAGCAGCTTCTGGTGGAAGACCAACGGTTCGGCCGTCGCATGGCCCCGCACATCGCGAATCGTCGCCCGCAGCGTAGCGGCGCCTTGCAGGGTCCACGCAAAAGCGACTGCACGTTCCGCGATCCGGCGCCCGGCCACAATCTGTTCGCCAGCGGCGGCGGCCGACCCGCTGGCAATCGTCAGCGTGCCATCCTGCAGCGGCCGATTGCTGGTCAGCACCAGCCGCACCGCCGCGCCGCGCACGCCGGCCAAATCCTCCTGCCCCACAGCAAAATCCCGTGCCGCCAAGCGCGTATAGGGCGGCGGCGTCAGGCGTACCTCAGCGCGCACCACCTGCGGCTGCAACTGCACCTGTACGCGATGCCACCGGCTGCGTGCCCGGCCCACCGCAAAACAGAATTCCAACGGCTCCGTCACATTCTCCAGCCGCTGGGCATAGCGCTGGCCTGCTTCCTGGAAACAGGCTGCCCGCCGGACCGGCTGCCCCGGCTTGCGCGTCATCAGCCAGACCTGCTCCTGCAGCGGTGCGCCGCCAAGCGTGGCCGAGACTTCCGCCGTCCCGCCGTACAGGATCGACGGCGTCGCCGGACTAACCACAAAGTGATATGCACTATAGGGCGGAATATCGCGCGCCGGCCAAACCATGCGGGGGAGAATAATCCACAAGGCCTCCACACCCAGCAGCCAGATCACACTCAGCGCCAGCAACAGATAGAGGGCCAAGCGCCGGGCATGGCGCACGACCGCCGCCTGCGACCGCAGGAGGCGCGGCGGGCACGCCACCAGGCGGGCGGTCGCCGCATCTACACTACGCTGCAGCAAATAGGACGGCAAGGCCCGCTCCGCGACACGCTCAGCGGCAGCCGTGGCGTGCGCCTGCAGCAGCTCCCAGGCCGACAACACCTCGTGCCGACGATGTTGTGCCAGGGTATCGATACGTTCCGCGGTTGCGCGCAACCCCAGCCGGGCCATGCGCACGGCCGCTGGTGCCGCTGCCACCACCACGCCCAGCGGCAGCAGGATATTCAGCCAGCCACGCACGCCTTCCGTCAGCGCCAGGAAATAATCAGCCGCATAATAAGCCGTGGCTGCGACCAGTGCCCACCCGGTCATACGCACCAGCAACGCGCCGAACAAGCCGCGTTGCCACGCCCGGCGGAAGCGCGCCAAGCGCGCCAGAAACTCGTTATCGCTCGCATCAACCATTACTCAGCCGCTCCACCCGCTATGCCACCTGCCACCATTCGGTCTGTGAACAACCAGGCCACTGCGTCACGCCAGTCCATGGCGCCGCCGAATGGTCCACTCGACCGCACAGGCGGCAATCACCAGCACCAATAACCACGCGCGATCCCAGAGCGGTTCCCAGACTTGATTGCCCCCCTGGTTCACCTGCTGCTGTCGCGTCTGCTCGCGCTGCGTCATGGCTTCCGCGAGGGCCTCGGCCGGCAGCACGCGCCCACCCGAAGCTTCCGCGACTTGTTGCAGATACTCCTGATCCGGGTTCAGATCATCCGCCTCCGCGGGCGGCGCCTGCACTTGGAACAGGATACCCGGCGCATGCCCCAGCTTCTCGGCGCCGACCGGCGGCAACAAGATCACGCGATACAACCCCGGCTCCGAAAGGGCTAGCGATGTCTCCCAACGATCCGTCTTTTCGTCGGCCATGACGACCAACTCCTGCACGATCGTGGTGCCGCGCATTACCCGCACGCGCAGCTCTGCGCTGCTCCCACCCGTTGCCATGGGGCCGCGTCGCCGCACCTGCACCCGCACCGGCATATTCGGCCAGGCCGACGAGGCCGACAGATGCAGCGCATACTCGTGACCGGGCAGAAACTCGGCATAGGTCCCCACCCAAAGCAGCAACTGGGTCCACATCTCTTCGTACATGGTTGCCGCCTCCTTGGAGGAGGGGAAGAAGGACCATTGCCAGAGCCCGTCGACATTCATCGTCGCGGTCATCCCTTTACCAAACCGGCGGCTCACCAGCAGCGGCACGGTGGGTGCGCCCGTCTCCGCCGCTCCCAGGCGCCGCCCCTCGGCCAGCACTTGCGCAAACGACTTAATTCCTGCCACCGCCTGACTACTCTTGATCGCGGGCAAACGCGACCATACGCCATCCTCGCGACCCGGCAGCAGCCCCGCGAATAGGCCGACATCCTCGCCCTCCGCGCGGGGTAGCAGGCGGCACTCCACGGCGGCGGCCCCACCCCACTCCACGGGCTCCAACTCTTCCAAGCCATCCCCCTGCTCCGCATAGGGCTTGCCCCGTGCAAAGACCAAGCTCCCCCCCTGGTCGGCCACAAACCGTTTCAGCGCTGCCAACCGCGCGGGTGTCAGAACATACTCCGACCCTTTGCCCAACACCACCAGATCATAGGCACCCAACTCCTCGGCCGACTCTGGAAAGATCGGCCGCCCCTCGGCCACCGGCGCACCCGACGGATCCGTGGTAAAGAACCGGCCGGGCGCCGTGCGATAGACCGCCGTCACCGCCATGTTCGCCTGCTTGCGCAAATGCTGCCCCAGAAACTTGCTGTCCCAATAAGGCACACCTTCCACCAACAGCACGCGGATCTTCCGGTCCAAGGCGTTAACCTCAAACACGGATTCGTTATTCCGCAGATCGGTCTCGCCTTCCCACGGCGCCACCTGCAGCTTGTACGTGCGAAAGCCTGGCTGCGTGGGCGTGACCGTGAACGAAACACTCCCCCGCCCAACGGCCGGCAGGTGGATTTCGTTCGTAGCCACCACCCGCTCGCTGTCATCCAGCAGGCGCACCGGCACATTAACCGCACCACTCCAGCGTGTCTGCACGTCTGCCCGTATGCGTACCGGCTGCCCGACAAAGCCAATTGCCAGACTCCGCGTAGCCCGCACCGACAGATCGCGCACCTCCCGAGTCGTACCCAGTGGCACCGCCAGCACGGGCGCATCCAAGGCCCGCGCGCGCAAACCCGCCAGTACCGGATCAGCCTGCAGCGTCGTCTGCCGACCATCGGTGAGCACGACGAAGCCAGCCAGCGGGGCTACACCTGCCGCGCCGCTGCCGGTCATGGCTTCCAAGGCGCGGCCGAGGTCCGTTCCGCGGCCATCGGGGGTCAGGGCTTCCAGCGACTTGGCCGTTTGCCGGGCGCCGTCCACGCCTGCACTGAAGGTGAAGAGATCGACATCCCGCGTGGTGACGCCCTGCACTTGACTGGCCAAGCGGCGGGCCGCCTCCCAGCGGCTCCCGCCAGCCACATCGGCCGTGGCCATGCTCGCGCTACGATCCAGCAGCAGGCACCAGCGCGGCTTATTTTCGGTCTGCGGTTTTCGCCAGTACCCCCAATTCAAGGCAATCGCGGCCAGCGCGAATAGTGCCAGGGCGCGTGCGCCCAGGGCCGCCCACTTGGCGCGGGGCGGCAACCGCACTGAGGCACGCCACGCCAGCAGCAGCCCACCGGCCAGGATCACGGCCAGCAGCACAATCAAGGATTCCATGGGTAACAGAGGATTTAGCGTCATGTTGCCGTACTCTGCTTTACGGAGGAAGAAGTGCGACTGCGACCGCGGGCATCCAGCGCGACCACCACGCCTTCACACAGCAGGAGTGCCAGCGCTGTCCACAAGAGCGCGGGCCAGAGCGCTACCCCGGCCTGCCACTCCCGCACCTCGCGCCCGGAGGCCGCGGCCTGCGCCCCCATCTGCTGGATCTCCGCGGCCGACAACGGGCGCAAATCCGATTCCACCGCCGGAAAGTTGACCGCCTCCTGGCTAACGACGCGCTCGCCGAGGCTCCACGCATAAACCCCGGTGCGCGTTACACGCTCCGATACGCAGTTACCCTCCACAGCGGACAGGATACGCACGGGCAACTCCGTGCCATCCGGTCCTTTCAAATGCCAATCCTCCACGCACCCCCCGCCCCCGGCACGCCCCTCCAGCAGCTCGCCCGGTTGATGCTCCCGCACGGCCCGCAGCGTGCCAGGCCCGCGCCGGCGCGCCTCCAGCATCAGTTCGCCGAGAAAGGGTACGAACTCCCCCTGCGCTGCCACGGAGGAAATGCTCTTGTCGAGCGGCAGAGCCCAGAGCACTAACGGCCGCGCCCCCTGGCACCACCAAATGGCTGGCAGCCCATCGGCATACGCCAGCAAGGCTTCGCCCGGCGGCAACGACGGCCGTGGCAAGACCAGCCGACCCCGCACCCGGCCGCGCGCCGGATCGCCAAACTCACCACCGCCAAAGATGCGTAGTACCGGATGTTCCGGCGCGGCCACCTGCAGCCGCACCCCCTCTGGCCGCTCTTCCCAAACGGTTCTGACCCCCACCTCGCTGGCCGGTGCATTGGTCAGCACGGCGGCAACGCGTGCCAGCGGCATATCTGCCGCCGGATACCACACCACCGGCACACCGGCCGCCAGAAAGCGCCGCACACGCTCCGGCTGGCTGCCATCCCAGCCCGACAAGAGCAGCACATCGCTACGGATCTCGGTCTGCTCCGCCAGGTTAACCTGTGTGGGTCGCGCCCATCCCAAGGCTTGGCAGGCCCGCACCCAGGCGGCCGCAGTCTCCTCGCCCTGGCCGAACGCCGCCCACCCAATCTGCAAGGCCTCCGTGGGCGTCACCACCACCCAACGCCGGTCATCGCCCGGAAAGCCATCCTCGGTCAAGGCCGCACCGAGGGGATACGGCGCCGTGGCGGTCACCCGCAACGAAAACGCCACCGTGGCGCGCCCCCAGGCCGGTACCACCACCTCACGCGAGGCCCGCGTGGATTCGCCAGACAAGACCACGTTCTTACGCTGTGGCAGGCTGCCAAAGTTCGCCACCTCACAGAGCACGGTCACTTCCTCACCCGGCAGCGGGTGCGCCGGCTCCACCTCCACACGTAGCAGAGCGGCATTCGGCGCTGCGCCCCGCGCCATCCCCACACTCGTCAGACCAATATCCGGCGGCAGGCGCGGCTTCACACCGCGCCAGTTCGACGCCTGGAAGTCACTCACCACGCAGATCTCTTTGCGCCCTTCCTCGCCCAGCAGCAAGCGCACCGCCAGTCGCAAGGCCGCATCCGGGTCCAGCGCTTCGGCGGTCAAGCGGGCGCGACGCAGTTCGCCTTGCAAAAAGCCGATATTCCCCCCCATGACCGGCAAGAGCGCGCGCGCCTCGCGCCCCGCCAGGATCACATTCGCGTGATCCCGCGCGGACAGACCAGCCAGGATCTCGGATGCCTCGGCGCACGCCACCGCAAAACGCGTCTGGCTCCCCTCCGACCAACCCATCGAAGCCGAGGTGTCCAGGATCACCACCACGTTGCGCCGCACCAACAAACCACCCCCATGCGAAAAGAGCACCGGCCGCAAAAAGAGCAGCACCACGGCTGTCACGGCGGCGGTGCGCAGCAGAAGCAGCAGCCAATCCTTCGGCTTACGGACTCGCTGAGTGAAACGCAGCGCCCGACGCAGAAACTCCACGGAACTGAACTCGAAGACCGGCGGTCGTGACCGCGCCAGCAAGTGCACCAGCAGTGGCACAACCACCAGGATGGCCAGGGGCCAGAGCACAGCCTGGAGCCACAGTACGCTCACGGCGTAAACCTTTCAAATAGCTGGTAGAAATGCGTATCCGTGCGCGCCACCGTGTACTCCACCTGCCGCCGTGTGGCCAAGGCGCGCAACGCGTCCAGGTGCTGCTGCAGGGCCGCGCCGTAGCTCGCCCGCACATCCTCGGTATGCGCCACCACCCGCTGCCCGGTCTCCAGGTCCCGGAATGCCACCAACCCCTGCTCCTCCAAGGTCAGCTCCGCAGGGGCCAGCACCTGAAACAGGAAGACCTTGAACCCCCGATGCAGATAAGGCCCGAGCGCGGCAAAGATGGCGGCGGGGTCATCCAGGAAATCCGACACCACCACCAGGATGCCGCGCCGCTTCAACAACGGAAAGGAGGCGCGCAGCGCTTCGGCCAGCGAGGTGCGCTCCCCGGGTTGGTTGCGTTCCAGCAGGCTCAGTAAGCCATTCAGATGCGTTCCCGTGCTGCCCGGCGGCACAAACGCCCGGATGGTCTTGTCAAAAATCTGCAGCGACACGCGGTCGCCGCCGCGAATCACCAGATATGCCAGACAAGCCGTAAAAAACGAAGCGTACTCCAACTTGGTCGGGTTGGTCCCAAACCCCATCGAGGCGCTGCTATCCAGAAAGAGATGGCAGTCCATGCTGGTCTCGTGGTCATAGGTGCGCAGATAAAAGCGGTCGGTGCGCCCATAGACCCGCCAATCAATCAGCGCCCGGTCATCGCCCGGCACGTATTGGCGGTAGTCGCGAAACTCGATGGACGACCCGCGCGCACGAGAGACATGCCGCCCGGCAAAATACCCCTCCACCACGGCCTTGGGCGCAAACTCAAACCCCGCCAACCGACGGATGTCTTCCGGGCGCAAATAGTGAAAGCGTGGTGATGTCACGGTATGCCCCGGCCAAATTACGGGATTACAGTGCCGCCTCGAGCTTTTCGATAATCTGGTCCACGCTCACGCCATCCCCGGTGGCATTGTAGTTGGGGATCACGCGATGGCGCAGCACCGGCTTCATGACCGCCCGCACCTCATCGAGCGAGGCTGCCGACTGCCCCCGCAGCAAGGCCAGCGCCTTGGCCGCGCTGGTCATGGTCTGCGAGGCCCGCGGCCCCGCCCCCCACGCCACGTAGCGCTTCACGTAATCGCCCGCCAGCGCCGAGTTTGGTCGCGTCGCCTGCACGGTGCGCAAAATGGCATCCAGCACGTGCGTCGGCACCGGCACATCCGTGATCATGTCCTGCAACGCCAGCACCTCGTCCGCGTCGAGCACCCGCGGCGTCTCGGCCACATGCCGCCCTGTTGTGCGCAGCACGATCTCGCGCTCCTGTTCCAAGGGGGGATAGTCCATGTCAGACTGAAGAAAAAGCGGTCCAATTGTGCTTCCGGCAGCGGATAGGTACCCTCGTGCTCGATGGGATTCTGCGTGGCAAAGACCACGAACGGTTCCGTCAGCTTCATGCTCTTGCCCGACACGGTCACCTGTTTTTCCTGCATGGCCTCCAACAGGGCGGCCTGCGTTTTGGGCGGCGTGCGATTGATCTCGTCGGCCAAAATCAGGTTGGCGAAGATCGGTCCGGGCGCAAACTCGAAGCGGCGCCGTCCGCCGCCATCCTCCTGCAGAATCTCACCGCCGATAATGTCCATCGGCATCAGATCCGGCGTGAACTGAATGCGCCGGCTGACCAAGCCCAGCGTGCGCCCCAGTGTGGTAACCAACAAGGTTTTGGCCAAGCCAGGGACCCCCACAATCAGACAGTGCCCTTTACACAAGAGCGCGGTCAGCAACAACTCCACCACGGCATCCTGGCCGACAATGACCGTGCCGATCGCCTGGCGCAGCGCTTCCGTCTGGCTGCGCACCTGCTCCCACCGTTCGCTTGCGGTTGCCATACTGGACCCCCTTCCGTCATTTATTCCTGGATCGACTCTACGTACGAGCCCTGATCCTCGTCCCCCTCGTCCTCGCCATCATCGTCCTGTCCCGCCTGCTGTTTCTGCCCCTGCACGGGCGGCAACATCCCCATGAATTGCACCCTGACATAATCACCCGCGAGTTCCTCTGCTTTGCAGAATAGTTCCGCTGCGGACTCGAACTGCTCCTGCTGCGACTCCCACGAATTGGCAAAAGCAGCCATCTGATCAATACGATCATCCACGGCCGCGGGCACCGCCGAGGTCTTGGCCGGGGCCGGCAGATCCACCAGCCACATGGCATTGCCGTGATTATTACCGGCCTGCAAGAAGCCTGTAATCATCCCCTTACGGCCTACGCCCATCTGACGCCAGATCGACCGGCTATCGTCATACATGCGCACCATCGCCTGGTCCGTCCCGGTCACCGTGAGTTGCAGCCCGCGCCCAAAGCCGGCGGCTGACAATGCCACGGTGACGGCGTTGCTTGCCACCAGTTGCTGCCGGCAGAACTCCCGCATTTCCGTGAGCGCATTGGTAGTGACCGGGGTGCCCTCGAGCTTGCGCAAGCGTGCCCCGACCGCGACCGGCTGGTTGGTCGGCATTTTCACCAACGAAATCATGCGGGCCAAAGGCGCAAAAAGTTGTGCAATGGCCTTGTTCTCATTGACCAGTTCCGCGACATAGAGCTGTTCCGCGTCCGTTAACGGCTCCACCATTTTTCCCAAGGCGGCGGGCTTGGCTTGGCGCAGCGCGGCTTCGATCGCCTGGCGCCGCTCCGCGGGGACATCGTCGGCCGAAGGGTACTTGGGCAACTGCGCCTCCGTCTTCCCCGCCAGGCGTGCGGCGGCCCGTGCCCGCTGCAGGGCAAACATTTTATCGGGCCGCAAGGTGCCCCCCCGCCGTGCTGATTGCTCCATTTGCGACGGCTCGGCATAGAGCGCCTCGATGCTGTAGGCCGCCAGATCTGCAATCGTCCAGGTAGCCTCGTCGCCGCCGTACCACCGCTGCGCTTGCATCGGGCGCAGATCCGCCAGCAACAACTGCCACGCCGCCGCATTCGTGCCGATGCTCAACTGGTTCTTCGCGGCCAGTTTCGCCATGTAGGCCGCCATATCTTCCTCGCTCCCTTCGGGCACCCCCGCTTGCATCTCTTCCTGCATACCCGCATAGCGCAACCCCTGCAGGTGCGAGAGCAGGCGCGAGCGTGCCGTGACGTTGGTAGCCTTGACCGCAGCCGCCAAGATGACCGGCAGTGCCACGGCCGGTTTCTGCTGCGCGAGCGTCGCGTAAATCATGGCTTCGTTGTCATTCATATTGGTGCTGGCGGCCAGATCGCCCACCGCCTGCGCCAGATCCTGCGATTTGGTCAGGGCGCGCAACGCCTTAATTAGGCGCTCCCGATCCTTTTCCATCCGCTTGGCATATTTCGCATCCCCTTCCATGCCGCGCGGCAGCCCCGCCTGCTTGCTAAGCGCCGCGAACTTTTCGACAAAATCCGCAGCCTTCGCTCCCCGCTTCTGCACATATTGTTGTGCCACATAGTAGTTGCGCATGAGACCGCCGAATTCGTCCGAGGGCAGCGTTAACAAGAACGCCTCAATCGCAGGCGCATTCGTCTCGCAATCACCCTGCACCAGGTAATTGATGACCTGCTGTTTCTGGTTATCGTCCCCCTTTTCCAGGAAGTAGCGGGATAGAGCCGCCGGCGGCAACCCCTTCACTGCGGCATACAGCTGCTTGGCACTTGCGACGACCGTCTCGGCGGCGGCGGCCTCGACCTCGCCGTGCTGTTCCTCACGCCGACAGAGCGGTGCCAGCAGGGCACAGGCCAACTCCCCGCGGGTCAGCGGGCGCTCCATGCGATCATATAACACCTTGGCATGTTCCGCGTCGTTCCTATTCGCATCGCTATCGTACGAATAGTACGTATGCCCCGCGATCATGCTGCGTGTCACCGGGCAGAGCGTCTCGTCCGTAGCCATGGCTATCAGCAGCGGCAACGCTTTGCTGCCACGTGCCACCAGCCGGCCCAGTGCCGAATCATCCTTGCTGGCGGGCTGGAACATACCGCGCCCCGCCATCGGCGCTGGCAGGAGCCAGAGCTGTCCCCGCCACATCTGCCCCGCCTGCGACGCCGCCGCTTCCGTCACCAGCGCGGTCGCCAGTTTCTGATCTTCGGCGTCCAACCCTTCCCCATTCACAACCGGGGGTGTCGGCATGGCCATGCGCTGCTGCAGGCGCTCCACCAGTATTTTAACGGCACCCGCTTGCCGCCACCCGGCCGGATAGCGCTTCACCAGATTGGCTAAGTCCTCCCGATAGGCCTGCCAATCTTTGGCCCGCTGGAACTCCGCCGTCGCTGCGGCCAGCTGCGCGTCGGCCACGATGTTCAAGGCACCCACAATCACTTTGCGCGAATCGCCCAACAGCGTAAAGAGGCGCCCGGCCAAGGCGTTTGCTTCTTCCACCTTCCCCTGTTGCCACGCCAACGTGGCGAACACAAACAGCATCCCGGCGGGCGCATCGCTGCGCACAAACGCGTCGTACTGCATCTCGCGGGCGCCGTCGTCCTTGGCCTTGATCTTCTTATCCACCAGCGCCAGCGCGCGGGCCAGATCGCGCGACAGGTCCACTTCGCGCCACGTGCCGCTCTCTTCCCAGGGGTTGCCGCCCATCCCGCGGCGCAGTTCCGCGCGGCTCGCGCCATTCGTCGCTGTGCCTGAGGCCTGGACGACGGCATTGCTGCGCAGGGCCGCTTCCTGCCGCTTGGACTGCATCTTCTGATCATAGAGCGCCAGCGTCTGGCCGGCCATCGAAACCAAGACGCTCTTCGCGTCCTTGTTCTCGGTCAGCAACCAGGCATTACCGGCCAGCTGCACTTCGCCACCCAACGCCTGCTCTGGTTGCATCCCCCGATTGCTATAATATTCGAGCCGGACATAGCGCGCCTTAGACGTATCCGGCAACCCCATGCGCAGAAAGGTACGAAAACCCTGACTAAAATCCTGAACATTGGTCGACGCCGGCGCGGGCGGTGCCGAGACCGTTGGATTCGCAGCGCCCCCCGCCGCGCCGAAAAGCGTTCCGCTCGCCATCCCCAGCAGACTGACCCATACCCATACGCCCCAACACCTGCCATTCATCGCGTACCCCCGTAGCCGCTGCAAGGACGGTATAGCGAGCGACGGCCACCTGGCCGCATGCCTGCGGGCACCGTTTCCCCAACGGCACCTGAGCAATCACACCGGCCCCGTTACCCCTACCACGACTTGGGCGGCATCGTGCCACAAATCATAGAAAACGACAAGCGGGAAGCGGGAATTTCCAGCAATTCTCATTATGGACTTGTGGCGGCGGGTCCGGCGGCCCCGCCCTACCAATACCCCTGTGAAATCGAAGAATTGTGGCAGGTAGGGCGGGGCCGCCGGACCCGCCGGATGCCATAATGAGAATTGCTGGTTTTTTGGTGGCACGCGGCGCCCAGTTTGGGCATGATGGCTAGGTCTTAATAACACGGTTGGAAGCGGGGTTGTCATGTCGGATACGCTCAGCAGCAATGAGTATCGGGATCAGCGCCTGGTCAACATGCAGGAGCTGCAGAAGGCTGGACACCGGCCGTTCGGCATGGCGTTTGAGCGCACGGGGCGCCTGGCAGAGATCCGCGCCGCCTTTGCCGAAGGACAGATCGTGCGCGCCGCTGGCCGCCTGACGACCATCCGCAGCATGGGAAAGTCCATCTTCGCCGATCTGCGCGATGGTAGCGACCGCTTCCAGATCTATCTCAAGCGTGGTGCTCTGCCCGATGCCGCTTTTGACGCCTTCAAGTTTGCCGACCTGGGCGATCATATCGGCGTGACCGGCAAGCTCTTCACCACGCGCATGGGGGAGCCGACCATCGAGGTCTCTGAGTGGACCCTACTCTCCAAGGCGCTGCTGCCGATGCCGGAGAAGTTCCATGGCCTGCGCGATACGGAGCAGTGCTACCGGCAGCGCTATTTGGACCTGGTCTCCAACCCCGAGGTGCGCGTGCGTTTCGACCGCCGTATTGCCATGGTGCGCGCGATCCGCACGTACCTGCACGAGCGCGGCTATCAGGAAGTCGAGACGCCGATGATGCAGTCCATGGCCGGCGGCGCCTCGGCCCGGCCGTTTGTGACGCACTATCATGCCTTGGGCGCGAATATGTTCCTGCGCATCGCCCTGGAACTCTACCTGAAGCGCTTGCTGGTGGGCGGTTTCGACAAGGTTTTCGAGATGAATCGCTGCTTCCGGAATGAGGGGCTCGATCGCACCCATAACCCGGAATTCACCATGCTGGAACTCTATGAGGCCTACGGCGATCTGCGCACCATGCAGGCCTTGATCGAGGGGCTGATCCGGCATGTGGCCACCACGGTCTATGGCACGTTGCGGGTGGGCGAGGGGGAGGCGGCTATCGATCTCGCAGCGCCTTTCTGCGAACGCCCCTATCGCGAGCTGGTGCGCGAGCGCATGGGCGCCGACTGGTACGACCTGCCGGTGGAAACCGCCCGCGCGCGCGCCCTGGCCGCCGGGTTGGACCTGGACCCCGCCTGGGATCACCTGCTGATCACGCATGAGGTCTACGAGAAGCTGATCGAGAAGACGCTGATCCAGCCGACGTTTGTCACGCGGCTCCCCAAGTCGCTGATCCCTCTGGCAAAAGCCTGTCCGGATGATCCCGCCTCCGCGGATGTCTTTGAGCTGGTCATCGCCGGCCAGGAGATCGCGCCGGCCTATAGCGAACTCAACGATCCGATCGAACAGCGCGCGCGCTTTATGGAGCAGGCCGCCGGTGCGCTGGAGCATATCGACGAGGATTTCCTGATCGCCATGGAACACGGCATGCCGCCCGCCGGTGGCATGGGGGTGGGGATTGACCGTCTGGCCATGATCCTCTCCGGCGCCGAGGCCATTCGCGATGTGATCCTCTTCCCGCAATTGCGTAAGTTGTAAGCAGGGCGCGATTAGGAGTTTTTTCGCATGTCGTCTCGTATGACCTACACCATCCACACGGTTTCGCAACCCCCGGCGCTGGACGCTGCTTGGGGCGCCGGCGACTGGGCCGGTGCTCAGGAAGGGTGCATCACGAACTTTCATGCCAAGGGGAGCGACCACCGGCCGGATACGCGCTTCCGCGTGCTGCGCGATGACGCGTACCTGTATGTGCAATTCGCCGTGCAGGATCGCTACGTGCGCTCGGTGCAAACGGCGTATCAGGGGGCGGTCTGCACCGACAGTTGCGTGGAGTTCTTTGTGCAGCCGCGCCCGGATCGCGGCTATTTCAATTTCGAGGTCAACGCCGGCGGCACGCTGCTGCTCTTCTACATCGAGGATGCCCGGCGCGCACCGGATGGCTTCGTCAAGTTCTGCCGCGTGGACGAGGCGTGGGGGCGCCAGGTGCAGATCTGGCACGCGCTGCCGTCTGTGGTGGAGCCGGAACTCCCCGGGCCGGTGAGTTGGGGCGTGGCCTACCGCATACCGGTGGCGCTGTTCGAAGCCTACACCGGTCCGCTCGGCCCGCTCGCCGGACAGGCTTGGCGCGCCAATTTCTTCAAGTGCGGTGATGCGACTTCGCACCCGCACTGGGGGAGCTGGGCACCGATCACGGAACTGAACTTTCACCTGCCGGCCTGCTTCGGCGAACTGACGCTGGCCTAACACCGCAAGGAGCGACACCATGAGCAAGCCCCGCGATGATCGTCCCGATTGGGATACCTATTTCATGGATATTGCGCGGGTAGTCGCCCGGCGCGGGAATTGCTGTCGGCGCAAGGTAGCGGCCGTGGTGGTGGCGGACCACCGGATTATTTCCACGGGTTATAATGGCACGCCGCGCGGTGTGCGTAACTGCTGTGACGGCGGCTGTGCCCGCTGTGCCAGCGATGCGCCGTCGGGTTCGGATCTGACCACCTGCATCTGCTCGCATGCGGAGGAGAACTCCATCACGCAGGCGGCCTATCACGGCATCCGGCTGCGCGGTGCCACCATGTATGTCACGATCAGCCCCTGTCTCACCTG
>CAYSHQ010000003.1:0-22594 GCA_964430835.1 uncultured Lentisphaerales bacterium | reverse complement strand
GACCTCTACAGCCGCCTGATCAGCGCGGTGGACTTCCTCCGCCACGAGGAGACGACGCCGACAAAGGAGGCGGTGATCGCCGCCGCGCAGCAGGACCTGGCGCGCCCGTTCGAGAGTTTGCTGGATCGCACGGAGCGGAACCGCTGGCGCAAATGGTTTGTCCTGCTGCTGGTGGCGTTCCTCGCGCTGGGCGCGTTCAGCCCGTTCGGGTTCGGCCGCGTCGGCCGCACCGTCTCCGTGAGCATGCTGGAGTTGCGCGAACGGCTCTTCCCGACCCGCTACGAGCTGTTCCCCGGACCCGGACGCACGGTCTGCCGCGTGGGGACCAATGTGGTGGTCGGGATCCGGTTCACCCGCTTCGGCTACCCGGATGTGACGCTGGAATGGACGTGCGTCGGCGGCGAGGCTGCGGCGCGCCACGTGCTGCGCGTGGATGCGGCGCGGCGGGCGGGCAAAACGCTGCCGGTCTTCACGGAGCCGCGCGAGTACGAGGTTCGCTTCCGCTTCGGCCGGCGGGTGACGGAGCCGATGCACCTGGTTTTCACGACCCCACCTGTCATCGAGAACATGCAGACCGAACTGACCTTCCCGGCCTATACGCGGATGGTGCCGAAGGAGATGGAGGGGCTGGTGGATCGCATCACGGCGCTGCCCGGGACGCGCGTCAGCATGGGGTTCACGTTCAGCAAGCCGCTCGGCTCGGCCGCGCTGACCTATGACGACGGCGAACGCGTGTCGCTGGACGTGGCGGGGCGGTTTGCCTCGATCTCCTTCCTGCATACGCAGGAGCGCCGCGCCAAGCTGCAGGTCGAGGATATCCACGGGTTCGCCCTGGAAGTGCCGTATGTGGTGGAGTTCAGCCTGTCGGCGGACAAGCCGCCGAAGCTGATCGTGCCGCCGTACCTGAAGCAGGACATGCCCTGCCCGGCGGCGGCGCTGGGGGGGTACGGCTTCGGGGTGCGCGCGGAGGACGACTACGGCGTAGCCAAGTGTGTGTTGCACTGGAAGAAATCCACGATTGAGGACCGCGACAGCGTCCGGGAGAAGGGGGATGTGGAACGCCCGTTGCTGATCCCCAAAACCTTGGCGGTGGTGCCGTTCGAGAAGATCTTCGCGGAGCAAGGTGGCAAGCCCGGCGACCTCTTCGCCTTCCAGGTCGAGGCGTTCGACAACCGTCTCCCCAAGGCGCAATCCACGGTCTCCGCCTGGTTCTCCATCTTCCTACACGATGATGACCTGAGAGGGGCGGGAATGGGCGGGGGCGAGGAGATCGTCTATGGGGGCGGCGGTCCGCGGACCGGCACCAAGAAATATGGCGACGTGGAAGGGAAGCGGAACATCGGCGTAGGGCTGCCCGGGGCGGTCGCGCGTCCGGAACAGGGCGCGCCCAAGTTTGCGCGGGATGACAAGAATGAGACCCGGGGCCCGGCGGCCGGTGGTGATGCCCGGACAAAGAGTCAATACACATCCGCTGTTTCAGGAGGGGGCAAATGAAGAAGTTTCTGGTATGGGTGGCGCTGCTGATCGTGATGGCATGCGCCGCCACGCAGGGGGTAGCCGCGCCCTCGTTCCGCGCCAAGGCGGTGCGGGGCGGGGTGCCGCAGCTGCAGGTCACGGTCGACCCGGACGGCTTTATTCCGGCCACCGGCACGCCCCAAACCGTTTGGATCGACATCAAGGGGATTTCGCTGCGCGGCGAGACGGTCGCGGGGTTCACGGATGGTTTTGCGCTGAAGCTGGACGGCAAGGGGAAGCCCGTCAGCGCCGACATCCCCCTGGTCGGCGGCGCCGCCACGACGCTCCCTACGAACGACTACATCCGGGTGAGCGTGCGCAATGAGGCGCTCGGGCTCTCCTGCGACGAGTATGTGTGCGTCATCACCAACCAGGGCCGGGCACTAGAAAGCTACAGCGTGCGCGTGGCGGGCGGGTTTACGAACCGCACGGCACACCTGGCTCTGCACTTCGCCAAAAACAAACTGGGGTTGACGCAGGCGGTGGAGCTGGAGTGGCGCCTGATGGACGGCGAGGCCAATCAGCTGGCCAGCCGCACGGCCGTCATTGAGCTGCCCGAGAACGCCGCCCGGGATTACGAGGCGGAGATCACGCCGAAACGGGACAACTCCTTCGGCCCCTATAACGTGATGTTCACCCTGAACAACGAGGCGCTCGGCCTGAACGCGTTCAGCGGCGACATCCGCTTCCCGTTTGCGACCTCGCTGGTCCCCCTCTCCGGCATGGAGGGGGATCTGCTGGCGGACTGGCACATCCCGGCCGGCAGCGCGATGCCGGGGTGCGCGGAGAACTACCTGATACCCAAGGGAGTGCTGGACCCGAAGACGCTCCCGGGGGTGCTCTACAGCTTCTACCAGCCTTTCGCAACCCCGGTCTTCGACACGGAGGTCAAGCACGGCGGACTGCGCAGCATCCGGCTCGACTACCTGCCGCCCGCCACCACGGTGATGGGGAGCAACCTGCGCCTGCCGGGCGTGCCGGTGGTGGCCCGCCTCTGGGTGAAGGGGAACGGCACCCGCGACCGCCTGATGCTGGAGTGGCGGGACCCCTGCAATTTCAACGCGGCGGCCTACCGGCGCTGGATGAACACCGCCGCCATGGAGATCTGCCGCCTGGACTTTACGGAGTGGCGCTGCTTCACCGTGCCGGTCATGGGGAACGGCCTGCCGGGGCGTGACAACGCCGGGTACATGGCCGGAAACTCCGGGCAGGAGGTCCGCCACCCCGTCCAGATACCGGTGCACCTGGCGGCCATCCGGGTGGTGCCTGAGTCGCTCTCGAAGGAAGCCGCTACGAATGTCACGCTGCGATCGGTCTGGATTGACGACCTCGTGCTGGAAACCCAGGCTGCGCGGAGCGAGCGCATGAGCCTGGAGTTGCGCTGCTCCGCGCCGGACCGGGTGCTGCGGGCCGACACCCGGCTGCTGGTCTCGGTCGGCAACGGCTCGGGGAGCGACCTGCGGGGCGGGCGCGTGACCGCGACCTTCCAGGACGCGGCCGGCGCCACGGTCTGCGAGGTGACGGAGTCGCTGGATCTGGGCTCTGGCGAGTTCGCCATCAAGGAGTTGGCGCTTGAGAAGGTGGCGGCGTGTAAGCCGCGCGGTCCGGTCACCGCCGTGGTGGTGGTCAGCGGGCCGGTCCCCGGGCAGCGTGTACAGGGGCGGCTGGTCTTGTCGCGCGCCACGGGCGGGGCGATCGTCTGGGACTTTGAGCGGCAGGAACACTTCAACGCGCCGGGGAAGGGGCTGGGAGCGGGGGCCGATCCCGTGGCGGGTGGCGCGGACGGCAGCGGCTTCGCGCTGCCGCTGGAGGCGAAGACCAACCAGTTGGCGGCCGTGATGCTGCACCCGGCCATGCCCGGGATCGTGGAGAGCGTGGAGATGCAGGTCTGGGGCGGGGACGGCGCGCCGGTCATCCTGCAGCCGATCTTTGCCGACAGCGGCTCGCGCGATTTCGACCTGAACTACAACCAGTTCGCCGCGCCGCCGCTGGTGGTGGACTGGAAGGGGTGGAAACTCTGCCGCTTTGCCGCGCCGCCGATCCCGCCCAACTATACGAGCGGCGCCGGGAACCCCCTCTATTGCCCGTTCTATCCGCTGAACCTGATGCTGACGGTGCGCTCCGCCGATGGCTCGCCCGCCACCATTCGTGTCGACCAGATCAAGGTCAACACCCACCTGCCGCCGGCCGAGGAGTGGCGGGCCGAGCTGGAGTACCCGGACGAGACCCTGCTGCACAGGGCCGGGGAACCGCTGCGCCTGGTGCTGTCGAACTTTTCTTCGAATGCCGCCCCCGCGGAGCTCCAGTACCGCCTGACGTCCGCGGCCGGGCTGCCGGTGGATGGCGGGGTGCGCAAGGTCAGCCTGCCGCTCGGCGCGCGCACGTACGTGCCGCTCTGCGAGCGGTTGCGCGAGGGGTTCTTCCATCTGCGCGTGGAGGGGCTGCCGGACGGCCGCACCTTTGACGCCGACATCCTCGTGCCCGACCGCAAGAAGTATTTCGGCGAGACACCCATGACCCGCCTCGCGGACCTGAAGGGGCTGAATGATGACATGGGGTTCCTGGAGAAGCCGTTCAACCTGGACTGGGATACCTCCGAGCCGGTGCCGAACCTCTATTATCAGAATTGGATCCGCAAGCATGCCGCCGCGGTCTCCGAGAACAATGCGTATGTCACGGTGCCGATCGTCGGCTTTGCAGCGGACTGGGCCGGCCTGGAGAAGCAGCCGGCCCTGGCGGACGGCTCGTATGTGCGCGGGACCGGCAACTACATGCAGGCCCCGGTGCGTCTGGCGGACTGGGACAGCTTTGCCCGCTCAGTCGCCCGCGAACACGCCACGGAGTTCTCCACCTGGGTCTTCTGGCAGGGACCCGACATGAAGGAGTCGCCAATCTACCTCCCGCCCGAGAAGTACGCGAACATGCTGCGCATCTTCAGCCAGTGGATCTCCCTGTACAACACGAACGCCTGCGTGGTGGCCGGTGGCTTCACGTTCGACCGCGTCCTGCCCTACCTGGCCGAGATGCCGGAGCCCGAGAAGATGCCGTTCAACCGCTTCGAGGTGCGCGTCAACCCCGGGGGGGCGTCCGTTGAGGGGCTACAGTTGGAGGACTTCCTGGATGACCTCGATACGCGGCTGCGCCTCGCGGCCACAGGGCGCAAGGTGTCGATCGCGGAGTTGGACTGGGAGACGGGCGAGGGGTTCTCCTTGCTGGACCAGGCGGCGTACCATGCGCGCGCGGCGATCATGCTGCATGCGCGCAACTTCCTGCCGCACCGCTTCCAGATCACGGGCAAGGATGAGAAGCGCGATGCGTTCGGCGTAATCTACCGGCCGCGCTACGGCAACAGTTTTACGCAGCCGACGCGCCCCTTCTATGTGCCAAAACCGGCCTACTTCGTGCGCCGCGAGTTGCAGACGGCGCTGGCGGACTTGGAGCTGCTGCAGCGGGTGGCGATTGCCGACCGTGATGCGCAGGCGAATCGCGCCTACCTCTTCCGCCAGAAGAGCACGAGCGGGATTTGTGCCACCGTCTGGCGGGCGCAGGGATCACGCGCGTATCGCCTGCCGGCGGAGTGGCGCGAGGCCCGCGTGACGGATCCGTTCGGGGCGGCGGTCACGCTGGAGAAACAACTGGTGCTCAGTGGCATGCCGTTGTTTGTGCGCTTCCCCGCCGGCGTGCCGGCGGAGCGCGTGGCTCATGAGTTGCGCAACTTGCAACCCGTGGAGACGGACCCGGCCTATGCGCTGGTCCTGGATTTTACGCCTTCGGACAGCTATGCGCGCCAGGCGGCTGGCTATACGGCGACCGGGGGCGACCAGGCGGAGCGCATCACCGGCAAGGTGTTTGGCGGCGAACGCGTGCCGCCGTCCGGGATCCTGCAGGGGGTGACCGAGGAGCGCTTCGCCTTCTCCCTGGAGAAGGCCGGGGATGTGCTGCTGAGCCGCATGTGGTTGCTGGGGGGGGACGCACGCGTGGTGCGGGTCAAGCAGAATGGCGGGCCGGAACTGGAGTGGAACCTGAAACCCGCGCCGGACGTCGCCACCAACCAGCTCCAGTCGGTTTACGCCCCCGGGCCGCGCCGCTCGGCGCTGGTGTTGCGGGGGGCACGGGCCGGACGCAACGAGGTTGTGCTGCAGCACGCTGGCGCAGGCTCATCCGGCGGCTTCCGGATTACCACACTGACGGGCGGGATGGTGGACCTGACGGACTGCAGCCCGCTGGCCTATCGTGATGCCGGCGTCGCCCCGCAGCTCTATCACAATGCATTCGGCGGGGCGCTGACCCTCGCCAAGCAGTCGTACGCCACCGGGGTCGGCTGCCTCGGCGCCACGCTGCTCGAGTATCCGTTGAACCGGCAGTTCTCCCGGTTCGAGGTCACGGTCGGGATCGACGGCGCCGCGAAGGGGAAGGGGACCGTCAAGTTCCGGATCCTGGTGGACGGTCGCGAGAAGGCACGCTCCGGGTTGATGACGGGGATGTCGATCCCCAAGGTCCTGACCGTGGACAAGCTCGAGGAGGCCGACCGCCTGCTGTTGATTGTGGAGGATGCCGGCGACGGCCCGGATTATGATCTGGCGAACTGGGTGAAACCCACCCTGTTCCTCAAGGAAATGCCGCGGTAAGCAACCGGATCGTGCCGGGGGCCGGTGGTCCGGCGCATCGGAAAGGAAGAGGCGACCATGCATAGTCGGAGCGGGAATCTTGCGGGCGCGGGGGCGCTACTGGCGCTGGCCTTCGCGCTGCTCGTCCCTTGGCGGGCCGGGGCGGAAGGGTGGCTCAGCAAAGGGGCCACCCGGGAGCAGATAATCTATGACCCGGCCAGCGCGGGCAAGAAGGACAACAAGGACGAGGACCTGCGCGGCAAGGTCACCATCCGTCGGCTCCGGCCGCAATGCTTCTCCGACTGGGAGAACGACCCGACCGCGCTCCCCTATCTCTTCTACCAGATGCGGCTGCGCACGGATGACGAGTTCACGTGGTACTGCAACAACGCCGGGCTGGATATCTCGAGCGAGGAGATCTTCGACTATCCGCTCATCTACTTTACCAGCCACTTCGCCTTCTCCTTCTCGGACGACGAGGTGCTGAACCTGCGCAAATATGTGGAGCGGGGCGGGACGCTCCTGCTGGACGACTGCACGGGGTCCGGCCCGTTCATGGAGTGCGTGGCGCAGAACGTGCAGCGCATCATCCCGGGCGCCGAGATGAAGACCATGCTGAAGGACACGCCGGAGTTCTCCGACCTGTTCAGCATGCTCTACGCGTTCGAGACCTATCCGAACCTGTACAAGGAGCAGTTCAACCGTCCGTTCCAGGCGGCGTACGTGCGCGGACGTCCGGCGATCATCTTCTGTCCGAATGACTACGGGTGCCGCTGGGAGATCTCGACGCCGCCGACCGCGCTGAATCCGCTGGGTGAGGGGGCGCATGGCATGGCCGGCGATGATCAACGGGAACCGGTCTACCGCTTCAGCATAAACTGGATCTTTTTTGCCCTGACGCATTGAGGAGACCGGCGGCCGGCTGTGCGCCGGCCCACGGATGGCAGCAAGACGAAGGGATGGTTAGCTCTCGATGAAGCGAACGTGCGGATACATGATGTACGGGGTGGCGCTCTGGCTCGCAGCCATGATGGCCACCGCACAGGAGGCGGCCCAGACCAACCGGATCGTGGTGCGCCTGGTAGCGGCGGAACGGCCGGACCAGCTGATCAGCGACCTGGAGTCCGTCACGCCGATCGAGGATCCGTCCAGCGCGGCCTCCACGATGCGGCGCCCCAATGAGAAGACGGCGATCCTGGGGGAGGATGCCACGCTGTGGGTGTTCGGCGCGAGTGTGAACCGCAGCAACACGTTCGAACGCTATTACCAAGGAAAATACATCAGCCGCAAGTCCGAGCTGAGCCTGGATCCCGCCGCCCTGAAGCCCGGCGAACAGTTCATCGAGCCGGGGCATCACGCCTTCCGACTGGAGAAGGACGGCACGCTCTCCTCCACGGACCCGGACATCGTGATCTCCGGCAAGGTGGTATCCCTGAAGACCTACCGCGTGGATGTCTTCAGCGTGGACGCCGACAAGGCGGGCCCGCCGGATACCCGGATGCTGGGCCGCCCCGCGGGGATCTGGAGCCTCCCGCCCGGACAGGCGCTGAGCAACGAGGTCGCGGAGATCGCCAAGTCCGCGACCAATCACGTGGTCAGCAAGGTGGGCAACTTCTATCCGCTGCGCGTCTATTTGCCGGCCAACACCGTCGGCACCGGCTACCTGCTGAGCCCCAGCATCCAGACCTTCCACCTGCAACCGGGCGGCAAGGTGGTGTTCCAGGAGCCGCGCGTGAGCGGCCTGGTCTGCGACGGGCCGCGGATCATGGTCCCGTATCTCACGGTCTCGGCCTGGGTCAAGACCACATCGGGGCTTACCGCCGCGCTCGGCGCGGCCCGCTTCCCCGAAACGCGCACGACGCCGGCGCGGGTGCGCATCTTCCCCGCCAGGGGCGATCCGGTCTTCAAGGCGGGCGTGGCGGGGCTCTCCACGCGCTTCGGCTTGACGCTCTCCGGCGATTTTGACCGGTACCCGGTCAAGTTCCTGGTGGCGGACAACACCGCGAACCCGCTGGCGGTCCGGCTGCTGACCCTGGAGGCCGGCGGGTGCGTGTTTGAACGCGGGGCGCCTTCGAAGGTGCGCCTGCAGTACAAGGCGAATACGCTGGCGCTGACCCTGCCGGATGTCCGCAAGCCGGAGTTGCTGATTGAGGCGCTGCGGGCGTCCACCAATGCGGCGGAGAAGGGCGCGGCACCGCTGGCACTGGTCACCCGTCGTCTATGCAAGTATATCCTGACGCCCGCTGCGACCTCGTCGCAGAAGGACACGACCCTCTCCCTTTTGGCACGCCCCGCCCTCGACAAGGAGAAGACGGCGGCGGTGGCGGCAGCCGCCCTGGGCACGCTCAACGAGTGGTTGTACGAGCGGGCCTTCCTGGACCCCAAGGAGCTGGCCGCACTGCCGATGGATGAGGCCCTGCGCGCGGAGGCGGGTCAGCTGGCGACACTGGACGATAACCGTCTGCTGCGGCTGAACCGTCGCCTGCTGGAACTCTTCCTCCCCGGCGTCTTCGCTCCGCCGCCGGACACGGATACGCGCCCCAAGGTGCGCATGGCGTATTCCCCGTATGATCCCGCCGCCCCGGCATCCCTCTCCTGGACCCGCTTCGAGGTGGATTCGTGGGAGGGTGACACCCTCACGTTCCGGGCGCCGGAGGTGCCGTACGGGTTCTACATGTTCCGCGTGATGGTCGGGGATGCCGGGGACCCGGCTACGGGCTCCTCCCTGATGGCTGAGTTTATCGGGTCGGTCATCGAACCGAAGCAGGATGGCACCGTAGCATTCGTGAGCAACAAGGGGCGCACGGCCTTCGCGCCGGGGGAGACGATCCGGCTGCAGGCGGTGGTGCGCTCGCGCAATGCGCGGGCGGCCGGGGCGCGCACGCTGGTCCTGCGCCATCCGGGCGGGCGCGAAGATCGCCTCTCGTTCCAGGATCCCGGCGGGAAGTGGGCCAGCCAGACGCTGCTCATCCCGGAGAGCATCACGCGCCGCCTGCTCCCCGGGCGCTATGAACTGGCTGCGGCTGACCTTCCCGCCGGCCTGGCCTGCTACCCGTTCCGCTTTGACATGGCGGCGCCGAAGGAGAGCCTCTACCGCATTATCCAGTCCTCCGGCACCGCCGGCACGTGGTTCCTGAAGGGGATGGAATCGTACGACATCGACCGGGGGATCGCCACGTTCGCGGAGACCGGGTACAACCGGTTCGACTATTGGACCTACACGACCGACCACCATGGCCGTTCCGCGGATCCGCGGGAACTACTGGCTGATAGCGACGAGCGGCTGATGGCCTCCGATGTGCTCTATCTGCCGTCGGCCCGCAACCGGATGCTGAACGCCTGTGTGCGCCACGGGATGGAGTTCGCCGACGTGCTCCACACGGCCGGTGACAACCAGATCCCGCGCTACATCGACGGGTATATCCATGCGGCGGAACGCTGGATGCGCCGCGAGGTCTCCTCCATGCGCCATTCGCCGTCTTTTGACGGGATGTACATGTATCAGGAAGCCTATGAGCGCGGGTTGACCGGCGTCCCGGAGCACCACGACACGTTCTTCCCGGCCTGGCGCCTGAAACGCGCGGCCGGGATCTTCACCAACGTGACGCCCGCCCAGATCCGCAAGGAGATGAGTCGCAACGTGGAGAGTGCGCGCCTCTCCCCCGCGAACTGGAAGCCACTGGCGATGGAACGGTTCCTGGAGTTGCGCCAGTGGGAGATGCACGGCTGGGGCGACTTCAATTCGAACGTGGCCCGCGCCGGCCGGGACCTGCTGCCGCGCGCCCGCATGTCCACCTACCACAAGCCGTTCCTGTTCGTACAGAACGGCTATGGCGCGGTGATGTCCGCTACCGACTTCGATTGCGGCTACCACCCCGATGTGTTCGAGGACCTCGACATTGCGGCCAGCGAGCACTATCACGACGGCCCGACCCTCGGGTTCTGGCCGCATTCGCCGATTTTGATCGCCCTGCAGCGCGCGTCGCCGGAGGGCGGCAAACGGCTGAACTGGGCGAACATCGGCATGCACCAGGAGTCCCGCACGCTGAATGACGGCCAACTGCAGCGCCAGATGGCGTTCGCCATGCTGCAGGAGGGGGCGGACGGCATCTCCCAATACTGGGTCCCCATGGGGTTCACGGAGGGGCCCAATCCGGACACGGTCAAGGTCAAGGAGACCACCCGCCTCCTGAACCAGGAGATTCTGATGCCGTTCGGCGAGCTGGTTACGCGCTGCAAGCCCGGGTACCTGAAGGTCGGCATTGTCAATACGCTGGCGCAACTCTCGCTGAGCGAGTTCAAGAATATCCGCACAGCCAACCAACTGGAGGAGCTCTGGGTGGCCTGCTGGCGCATGGGGTACCCTGCTGTCTTCCTGCGCGAGCCGGAACTGGCCAAGCCGATTGAGGGGTATCAGTTGATCTTTGTCCCCGGGATCCGCTTCAAGGGCGAGATCCCCGCGCGCGGGGTGCAACATCTCAAGAACGCCATGGCCGCCGGCTGCAAGGTCGTGGTGGAGCGCGACAGCACGCTGGATGCCGAGCTGCCGGGCGTGATCAAGCTCAAGGATTTCGACCTCATGAACTACTACCTCGGCTCCGGGTATAACCCGGCGGCCGTGGACGATGAGCTGGAGCGCATCTTCAGCAAGTCGCAGCGGGCCGTGGATTACCTGCGCCCCCGCATGGCGGAGTGGGCGGAACCGGCCGCGCGCGGACCGTTCAAGGTCGGCCCCAACTGGCGCAGCAGTGGCGAAATCAACTACCTGCTGATGTCCAATTACGACGACCCGGACTACGAGCAGACCTGCAAGGACATCATGGCCAAGCCGGTGCGGATGCCGCTGACCGTCGCTGCGTACCGCGGCGCGGTCGCGTATGACCTGCTGGCCCGCGCAGAACTCCCCCTGGCGCCGGCCGGCACGAATCGCCAGGAGCGCTCGCTGGTGCTGGACATGACGCGCTGCCAGGGGGGCCTGGTGGCCTTCGTCCCCGAGAAGATCGCCGCCCTGCAGCTCGCGCTCCGCAAGGACGCGGCGCGGACCTCCCTGCTGGTGAACGGCGCGCTCATGGGGGCGTCCGGCCGCGTGGTCCCCGGGGTCTTCCCGGTGCGGCTGCGCCTGCTGGATGCCAAGGGGCAGGCGGTCTATACCCTCTACCGGGTGTTGGGGGCAACGGTCGAGGACCTGCGCGTGGATGTGCCGCTGGCGTCCGGCAATTACGTGCTGGAAGTGGTCGAGAATCTCTCGGGGAAGAGTTGCCGCATCCCGCTGGAGGGAGGAGCGACAACCGACAAGGTCCTCGCCCTGGAGAGTGCCGGCACGCCCTATGTCCCGTATCCCGCGGAAGTACAGCGCTTCCTGTCGTCCACCACCAACGCTTTGCTGGTGGTCGGGCAGGGGGTGGATGGCGCTATGAAGGAGGCGGAACGCCTGGTCACCGCCTTCGCGGCCAGGGGGGTGAAGGTGACGATCGCACCGGAATCCTCCGTCTGGCGCGCCCCCAGCGGCGATCCCACCATCACCGGTGACCCGGCGGCGGACGGGTTCCATCACTGGACGCGCGGCAGCGGCATCATCGCGCCGGCGGCGGCGGTCGATCAACCCTTGATCATCCTGACGGCGGCCGGCGGCTCATCCCTGTTGAACAGCCTGACGGACAAGGGGTTCCTGACGGAGAACCCTGTGGCCGGTGGCGGCCGGCCGGTGCCGGCCACAATCCAGGTGGCCTCGCGTGGGTTCCACTGGAATTACGACACGCTCTGCGTGGTGGCTAATGACGCCGACGGGATGCGCCGGGCCGTGGATCGCCTGCTGGAACCGCCGCCGCCGGCGGCGAAGTCCCCCGACATCACGTATGGCGCCGCAGAGAAGTTCGATGGACGCGAGACACCACCCCTGCCGTCCGCCCTGAGCTTCCTCGGCAACAACGAGTATGTCCTGGATATGAAGTTCGACGCGGCCGGGAATATCTACCTCATCACATGGGGCCACGGCGACAACCTCTATTCGCTCGACCCCGCCGGAAAGCTGCGCTTCTCGCGGCGCCTCCCGGAGATGGGCGCCAGCCGGCTGGACGTGGGGAACGACCGCGTGCTGGTCTTCACCGCCTACGGCAGCCGCCTCTACCAGTTGTCGCTGGACGGCAAGCCGATGTCGCAGGCGCAGCTGACCATGGACCCCGGGCTGAATGAGCGCAGCACCACCTACCGCGAACGCTTCACGCCCGACCTGCTCCGCCATGGCCTGGCCGCGCCGGAGATGGACCTCTACACGGCGCTGATGCGTTATGAATACCTCCCGACCCGGCAGCGGGTCGTCTACCACGACTTCCTGACCGAGAGCATGCGTATCCTGGACGGAGATTTGCGTCCGGTCGCGGAGTGGCAGGGAGAAATCCGCTACGGCGATGACGGGCGCGCCACCCCCCGGCGCCAGGGATCCTTTGTGTGCAGCCCCGACGGCAATCGGATCGCCCAGATCGAGGGGAATGCCCTGGTCCTGCGCGACCTGACCGACAGCAAGGTGCGCAAGCTGTGCGAACGCCCGCTTCTCAACACCGAGGGGCGCTTGTCCTGGCAGCCCGGCGCGCCGGGGCCCACCCTGCAGCGTACGCATTACGGGGCGGACCTGGCACCCCTGCGGCAGGATCTGCCCGTGGCGGAGGACGCGCCGTTCCAGATGGAGCTGGGACCGCTCGGCGTGCTGGTGCCTGACGGCTCGACGGCGTTGCGCCTGCTGCGCACCTCAACCACGGGCACGGTGGAGACGGCCCGCTTCGAATCGTTCACGCACCTGCCGACGTTCGTCCAAGCCAGCCCGGACGGCCGGCATGTCGTCTTCCTGGATGAGTACTGGATGGCATTTGTGCATGAGGTCGCGACCGGCCGGCGAATCGGCCAGGCGCGCCTCGCCGAGATGGGGTTTGCCGTGACCTTCACGCCGGACGGACAGAAGTTCCTCGTGGGGGGGCTGCGCGGCGCGGTCATGTGCTATGCGCTGGATGGCAAGCTGCAGTGGTCCACGCTCCTGGGACCGTTCAACCAATCCCTCGCGCAAACGAACTCGCCGCGCGTGGACCCGGCCTTCGCCGACAGCACCGGACAGCTGTTCCGTCCGCTGGTCGACCAGCCTGGCGAACTGGATGCACTGGTGACGCTGGATCGCAGTCGCCTGGTCAACGGGGATTGCGAGGCGGGCGGCGGGTGGCAGGTGGACACCAAGGAAGTCGCCGGCGGGGTCGCCTATGCCGACGCCGGCCACCAGGGGAAGCGCAGCCTGAAGATCGGCGCCGCCCCCGTGCAGCAGCAGATCGAGGGGCTGATCGGCGACCACTTCACCTGGGTGCTGGAGTTCTATCACCGGAGCGCCTCGCCCGACCAGCCGGCCCGCCTGCTGGCCGGTCTGGATGTGACAAACCGCCACCCCGATCAGGTGGTGCGCACGCTCACGTCCGGCCGGGAGTGGCAGTTCGACCGGGTGGTCTTCAAGAGCGGCGGCGATCCGCGCTCCATCCGCATCGGCTTCCAGGCGCAGGCCGGGGAGGTGCTGGTGGATGATGTCACCCTGCGCCGCATCCGCTTCCCCAGCGTGAACCACATGCTCCACCCGCCGGTGTATGACGTTAAGCCCGTGATCCTGCGCAACCCGCTCTTCCAGCGCGAATACGACCCGCTGGGCGGCACCCTGCGCGAGCAGATCCCGAATATCATCCTGGCCCAGCGCACGGAACAGATCGCCAACGCCCTGCTGACCGACAGCTTCCTGCAGAACGGCCGGCTGAATGATGTGTGCAGCGAATGGTACAACGCGCCGCTGGGAACCGTGGACACTAAGGTCTCCCTGGGGCTCCGGGTACCGCGGTGGATCTCCATGGTCGCGCTCTATTTCAATGCCTACGACGAGGAGAACACCACGCGGCACTGGGATATCTATGTCTCAGATGTCAACCTGCGCAAGAATGTGCGGGTGGCGTCGGTCCGCAACAACCGGAGCCTGTTCCGCCTGGTGAAGTTCCCGCCGCGCCGTGTCGACCAGGTGCAGGTCGTGCTGGTGAACTGCGTCCCCGGCCGGCAGACGCTAACCGAGGCGGAGATCTATGGCCCCATGTCCGGCTCGGAGCAGATCGGGTTCGTCGATGCGGAGGGGCAGAATACCTACATGGGCTCCTTTGCCCGCGTGGACAAGCGTCCCCTTCCGGTGGCCCCCATGTATGAGGCGAAAACCGTCACGGCGGCCGCCGAACCGAAGACGCAGCCGGATAAGGTACTCCCGCGCTGGGCGGTGCCGGTCTCGCAGGTGCTGATGGCGGAACAGAATGTCTATCTCAGCCGTTCCTACGGGTACAACGAACGCGTCGCCCTGCCGGATGTGGGCGGGCCGCCGGCCACCGTCTACCGCACGGGCGGCATGGGGTTCGGCCCGACCGCCACGATGTATGGCGGCGCCCTGCTGAAACCGGGGAGCGACGGCAAGCTCTACTGCATCGACCCGGAGTCGGGCCGGGCGTTCTGGACGGTGCCGCTGGGCGAACGCCTGACCGGTGCCCCCGTGGTGATCGGTCTCGATGTGTATATCGCCACGGATACCGGGATGCTCTACATCCTCGACCTGGCCAGCGGCGCGATCCTCGGGCAGTCCAAGCTGGCCGGCGCGGTGGCCGGCTCTATCGCCACCGATAACCAGAATATCTATGCCGTCACGGCGGGCGGCCGGCTGCAAGCCCTCTCCGCCGCGGGTGGACGCGAAGTCTGGAGCGTGCCGATCGCCCCGCTTTCCGACTCCACCCCGGCCGTGGACGGCGGAGTCGTCTACCTGGCCGACCAGCAGGGCACGGCACGCGCCGTGCGCAGTTCGGACGGCCAGGTGCTCTGGACGAAGGAACTCGGGAGCGAATTCTGCCGCTGCCCGGTGGTCTTCCCGGAACAGGTGGTCTTCGGCTGCAGCGACGGCCGGCTGACGGCGCTAAACCGCAAAAGCGGTACCGTTCTCTGGCAGAATCAGCAGAAAACCAAATTCATCAAGTACGATCCGGTCGCGTTGCAGTTGGCCGGGGACGGCACCACGAATGCGGGACCGGCCCAGTCCGTGCTGTTGTGCATGTCGGGCGCCACCCCGCAACTGCTCGACCCGGCCACCGGCACGCCTTCTTCCCGGCAACTCGTCATGGGGAGCATCAAGAACGGGAAGCTGACGGCCGCCGGCGGAACGCCGTCCGTGGGCGATCTGATGGCGCCTGTCAGCTATTACAACGGCAGCCTGGCCTTCGTCACGGTGCCGCATGAGCATCGCGTGGAAAAACCGATCTACAACGACAACTCCTATCACTGGTTCATGTATGCCTCCGCGCTGATGCTGAAGGGGCTCAGCGAACCGGAGTCCAAGGAGGCCCAGGAAGCGCGCAAGATCCGGCCGGTGGCGCGCCTGGAAAACCCCGTCGAAGTGGACGGGTTGCTGGATGACTGGGGGATGTCCACCAATAGCCTGAACGGCCCCGAGGCGATCTTCCCGGTCACGGCCCGCAACAAGGACGGAAGCGTGGACAAGAGCGACCGGTTGGGACGCAAAACCTGGGTCGGGTTCGATGACCTCGGCGCCCGGCTCTACCTGGCGAGCGATGACAAGGACCTCTACCTGGCCGTAAAGGTGACGGATGATGTGCATGCGAACAAGAACCCGGGCGGCCAGATTGTGACGGGGGATTGCGTGCAGGTCAGCTTTGCCACGCCGGCCGGTCTGCAGACTCTGGCACTGGCCCTGCTGGAGAGCGGTCCGGCCATCCGGCAGGTGGAGGGCGGCAAGGACGGCAAGCTGGCCCAAGCCACGCCGTTCGCCATTGTGCGCAGCGAAGAGGAACAGCAGTTTAAAACCACCTACGAGCTGCGGGTACCGCTGGCGGAGCTGGGGCTGAAGGCTGGGATGGATTTCGGCATGAACCTCGCCATCCTGGATGATGACGGGGTCGGCCGTGGCGTGGAAGGTCCCTGCTACTGGCTGCAGCTTGGTCCCGGCATGGCGCTGCGTGATACCAAGCCCGATGCCAAGCTCTATCCGCGCTTCGTGCTGCCGAAGTAGCGGAAGCATTCGTATGAACATCCCCTTGGGGCCGAAGCAGAACCTGACGAGCTATCGCAAGATCGCCATTGCGACATGGAATCACCCGCGCGACCCGAGCACGTACGCCATGCTTGACCTGCCGGTCGATGCGGCGCTGGCCTTTCTCGCCACCTGCGCCTCGGATACCCCGCTGACGCTGACACACTATGTGGCTAAGATCACGGCGCATTGCTTGGCCGAATTTGATGGCTTGAACCACATTCTGCGTATGGGGCAGTTGTACAAGCGCCAGCAGGTGGACATCTTCATCACCACGCTCTTGAATACGGCTAAGGGAAAAGACCTCTCGGGGTTTGTTATCCGTCATGCAAACCGGTTGCCGATTGCGGAGATCGCACGTATTGCGAAGGTGCGGGCCGAGGATTTGCGCCTGAATCGCGATCCTGAGAATCTTAAGGTGCAGCAGATTGTTAACCCGATCTCCGCACTGCTCTTGAAGCCGCTGTTGCGCATTCAGGAGTTTCTACAGTTTACCCTGAACATCTGCATCCCACGCCTCGGGATGCCCAAGGATCGCTTCGGTTCCGCGATGATCACCAACATTGGCGCGCTTGGTATTGAGAACGCCTTTGTTCCGCTCTCGCCCTATTCGCGCTGTCCACTGCTTCTGGCGGTTGGTAAGCCCCGGATGATCCCGATCGTCCGGGATGGCCAGGTGGTGCCGGCCAGCTCTGTCATCATTACCTTCACGTTCGACCATCGCTATGTCGACGGCGCACACGGCTCCCATCTGTTGCGTCGGTTCCAGAAGGTGTTCGCCAATCCGGAAGCGTATCGGCGTGTGTTCGACGGCGAGACGTCTGCGATGAGCGAGCCACAGGGTAAAAAATAGTTTGGCTCATGTGTAAGATTTAGTCTCTCGCTTGCGTATACCTAAGTGTAGCGGGCCGATGCGCGCGCCGGCGGCACAGGCAATGCGGGGGTGAGGGACCAGAGAGACCAGAGAGACCAGAGAGACTGCAGGGACGTCGAGGGACATACCCCGGCGAAGCCTGCACCGTCCCTTCCGTCCCTCAAGTCCCTCACGTCCCTCATCCGGAGGTCTCGCACATGAACACTCCCGGTTTTATCCCGAAGTTCGGCGGCTATAAGAAGCTGCTTTCTTATCAGAAGGCGCGGGTGGTCTATAAAGGCACGGTATTCTTCATCAAGCGTTGGGTGCCGCGCATCTCGCGCACGACGGACCAGATGGAGCAGGCGGCGCGATCGGGCAAGCAGAACATTGTCGAGGGGAGTCTCGCGGCGGCGGTCTCCAAGGAGATGGAGATTAAACTCACCGGTGTGGCGCTGGCGAGCCTGGGCGAATTACTTGAAGATTATCGCGATTTTCTCTTCGTGCGCAATCTGGTTGAGTGGCCGGCGGCACATCCGCTGGCCCGTCACCTTTCGGATCTATGCCGCACGCCCGGGGCAGACTATGAAACCTTTCGCAAAGGCATTGAGCACGTCGACCCGGCCATCAGCGCCAATGTATTGGCCGGGTTGACACGAGTGGCCATGCGACTGCTCGATGGCCAACTTACGCGGCTGGAACGCGACTTTGTGACAGCAGGCGGCTTGCGTGAACGCATGACCCGCGCGCGCCTGGAGTTCCGGCGCAGGACCGAGAGCATCGAGCAGCAGCGCGCTACGCGCCGGACCACGCTGATGAGGGACGGCAGGGACGGAAGCGACCTAAGGGACCAGAGGGACGGTAGGGACGGACGATCAGAGACGGTGTAGCGCCCTGTTGGGTCCCGATTGTCGCTTCGGTCGCTCCCGTCCCTCTGGTCCCTCCCGTCCCTCCCGTCCCTTCGGGTCCCTTAGGTCGCGTCGCTCCCTCCCGTCCCTTTTCGCGACCCCGCTACCCCTCGGTATGCGCCAGCATCAGCCGTTCGCCGTGTACGGGAAGGTGCCAGGTTTGCTGCGGGTATTTGCAACGCAGGTATTCCGTAAAATCTTCGACGCGGGCGGCGTTGCGCGCAAACATGTCGTAGTGCGTCGGGATCACGCTGCCGGGGTGCAGTTCCCCGGCCAGGTCGGCGGCCTCCTGAAAAGTCATATTCCCCATGCAACCGGCGGCGAAGCGGCGCGCATCCCGGCCGTTGATCGGCAGCAGGAAGAGATCGCACGGTTGGCTCCGCAGCAGGGCGTGCAACCCCTCGTAGAGGCAGCAGTCGCCGGCATGGTAGAGGCGGAAGCCGTTCCCCTCAAGCATATACCCCAGGCAGGG
This sequence comes from uncultured Lentisphaerales bacterium, assembly GCA_964430835.1. Classification (GTDB taxonomy): domain Bacteria; phylum Verrucomicrobiota; class Kiritimatiellia; order RFP12; family CAIWXQ01; genus CAIWXQ01. Next base: position 4,146 of record CAYSHQ010000003.1, on the reverse strand, counting down.
GTGCAGACCGGTGGCGGTGTCGCGCTGGAGAAACTCGTGTGCCGCCGGGATGGCCGTCACGGTGATCTCGCCGACTTGCCTGGTAAAGCCGAAATCCATGCCAGCCACGCGCGATTCAGGCAGATTCAACTCGGCGATCAAGCGCGTCCGCAGCAGTTCCGGTACAATGAATAGCGCGTCGGGGGAGGCCTGGGCCATGGCCGGCCAGGACGGCCGATCGATGTGGTCAATGTGGTCGTGTGTGCCGAGGATGAGGTCGGCAAGGCGGGCCTCGGTTGGGGCCAGCGGCGCCTCCACCTGCCGACCGTTGCGGGGCGAGAGAAAGACATCCAGATAGGCCACGGTCCGCCCCAGCTTGATGATGAAACCATGCTGCCCCAGCCACCAGAGGGCACAACCGCCGTGTGGCACTTGGCAGATCTCAACATCACGTAACAGCGCTTGTCCAGTTTGCATGCGGTCTTTCCCGGTGACCCGGCTTGGCCGGTTGCTGGTAAATTGGTTGGGGCTGGGTGAGGTGTTCCGATGGTTGCCGCGACTCAGCAGCAGGGGGCTCATGGTTCGATGCGGTGGGTGCGATAGGCAATGTCGTGAGGAAAGGGTGGCACGGTAAGGATCAGTCGGTCGCCGCTGGTGCGCACTTCTTGCTGGCGGACAGGGTGGCCGGTCTCGGTGTTCACGAAGCTGGTCCGATACAGACCTTGTGCCAAGTTGGTCAGGATGAGTTGCACGTTGGTAAATAGTTGTGTGGTGGTGGCTGGTTCCGCACCGGACGGGGGATTCAGGTTACAGGCTGACGGTGCATAGATCCAGCCGGTGGCATTGGTCGGGGAGGCCATGCAGACCACTTGCAGATTGGAAGCGCTGCTGGGCGCCTCCCCCTCCATAATACGTACTTCATGATTGGCCGGTAGCATGGCGGGGTTGCGCGGCTCCATCCCCTGCTGAAAGGTTGCTATGGCGCGATATTCCAGGTAGAGATTGAGTTCCTCCACTACTTGCCACCACCAGAAGAGCGGTGCGCCGCTAATCGGAATGGCGGTGGCGGCCCAGAGCGCCGCGTGCAGTTCGCGCGTAAGATGTCCCGCACCGGCCGCCATGGGGGAGCCGCCGAACTCGGTGACGATGACCGGCTTGTTGAAGGCGTTGTTGAAGCGGGCGGTGTTCTGCAGCAGGGTAATGATCTGTGCGGGTTGGGAGAAGTGGTACGCATCCACGGCACAGGCATCCAGTTCGGGCAGCTTGCACAACTCCGGGTTTTGCAGCGTATAATCATTGGAGACGTGGGTGGTGACCAGGTGGTGGTTGGCGTCATTAGTTTGAAAATAGCCGCCGATGATGCGGTGCCATTCCACGACGCGTGGATCATGCGCGGTACGCAGGTTGCCTTGGTGTCCGGTAAGGTTTACTTCGCTGAACAGTTCCCAGGCGAAGAGCGACGGGTCCCACCCCCAGCGGGCGATGTAGTAGCGGTAGAGGCGGCGCTGCATCTCCAGCGCCCGCGGGTCATCGAAGAATTGCATGGGCTGCGTCAGCCATCCGCCGCGGGTGGTGTTGTAGGGGTGGTCGTTCCATTCGGGGTCCAGATGGGCGCAGGAACTGACGCGGCCGTGGTTGTTGAGGACCAGATTGACGCGTAGGTGGTGTTGCCGGGCCTGTTCCAGTACGCGGTCCAGTTCCCAGGCATTGGCCAGATGGTAGTCGCCGCTGCCGTGGTAGCCGGGGATCACGGGGCTCCACTCCAGCCCCAGCGACCAGGCACAGGACCAGATTTCCACGACGTTCTCCTGGTGTCTGGCCATGTCGCGGAAGTAGCGTTCATAAGCCCGTGTTCCTTCCGGCAGACGCAATTTCCACGGGAACTTGTCATCCATCCGGCTGTCGTAGGGCGAACGGATGTTGTGGCCAATCGGATAGAAGGAGGCGCCGGTGTCGAGCTCGAGATAGCGCCGGTCGCTGGCGGCTACACGCACAAAGCCCGGTCCGTCCGCAGGCGTGGCGTCGAAGGTGCCCGCCCGCCACTCCGCCTGTCCGCTGGTGTCGGTGACACGAATGGTGTAGCGGTAGCGGCCAGGGGTGCGCGGACAGAAGCGGATGCGCCATTCCGGCCGCCCTTGCGGCTGCGGTTCGGCGAGCAGCGGATCGCGCAAACGATAGAAATCCTGGTAATAAAAACCGTTCACCGGGATCTCTCGTCCTTCCGGCGTGGTAAAGACAGCGGTTACGGCAACTTGATCCGGATCAAACGGATCAGCATAGCGGTCCGGCAAATCAAGGGCGGTTTCAACCGGGGGGGGGGGGGGGGGGGGGGTGCGGCGGGGGCGCACGCGAAGAAGGAGGGGGGGGGGCGCGGGCGGTGCCGGGAGTAGGGTTGCTGAAAGTAACCGGCAGGTGCCGGAGAACGGGGTGGGTCCGATCACGCGCAGTCCCACGGTTTTTGGGTTGCGGAGCACCCGGTAGTGGAAGGCCGCGGCATGGCCGATGGGGTGCCAGGCCGACGCGCCAGGGGTCAGCGGGATGGTGATGAGGTTGGTTGCTCCGGGGATCAGCGGTCTTTCGACGAGCGCCTGATACCAGCGGCCATCACGGTCAATCAGGTGGAGTAGGCTTTGCGCGTTGGACGGCGCCTGGGCAGGCCAATCGATCTGGTATTGGATGGCGCTGGCTCGCAGCCAGGCTCCGGTCTGTGCCGGGGCCAGCTGCCAGGTGTTCTCCTGTGGCAGGGAAAGGTGAAAGTCCTGCGGCAGCGCCGCGAGCGTACGGTTGGTGCCGACCGATGCCAACAAAAGGATGGGAGGGGTGGCAGCCGGGGCGGACTTGGCCAAAAGGAAGGTCAAGGCCAGCGCCGTGGCGGTGTGCAAAGGATACGCCCAGGTCATGCGTTGCATAGCGGATTAGAGGTAACGGCGTTCCACGCGCGTGCCGATGGAACAGATGATTTCGTACGGGTGCGTGCCCTTGAGGTGGGCCCAGTCTTCCACGGTGATGGCGTGTGGTCCTTCACCGCCCAGACAGAGGGCTTCGTCTCCTACCGTGGCTTCCGGAACCTGGTCGAGCGCGACGGTGGTATAGTCCATGGAGATGCGACCGAGGATCGGGCAGGGGATACCGCGGATCAGTACAAAGCCGCGGTTGGAAAGCGCCAGCGGCAGACCGTCGGCATAGCCCGCCGAAATGGTGCCAACCGGGGTCTCGCGTGCCAACCGGTGGGTCAGCCCATAGCCGATGGCGGTGCCGGCCGGTAGGCGGCGTACGGCGGTCAGGCGTGTTTTGAGCGCGAGCACTGGCTCCAGATGGAGCACACGCCGACCCTCCGTGTCAAACGACCCGTGCAGGTTGATCCCGGTGCGGACCAGATTGAAGGGGGAGCGCGCGGTGTGCGGGAAGTTGTTGATGGCATCGCTGTTGGCCATATGCCGCAGGGGGATCGTGATGCCGTCGGCGGTCAGATCGTTCAGCAGCCCCAGGAAACTTTCGATTTGCTGTTGTGTATACGCTTCGCCTGCGCGATAGGCCACAGGGAAGTGGGAGTAGATCCCCTCCACGTCCAGATTCGGTAGGCGTACGGTCTGGCGGATGACGTCGCGTGCCTCGCCGAGCAGGATGCCGAGGCGGCCCATGCCGGTGTCAATTTTGCAGTGTACGCTAACCTGTCGGTTCTGCCGCTCGGCTTCGGCCTGGATGGCTTGGGCGGTGGCTAGATCCGTCACGGGTAGGATGATGCCTGCCGCCACCAGGGACGGCAACTCCTCGGGGAGCACGCTGCCGAGGATTTGTACTGGCAACCCCAGAGGCGCCAGCGCCAGCGCCTCGTACGGTTCGGCTACGCCAAAACGGTCCACACCGGTATGGGCCAGCGCGCTGGCAATCGGTTGCGCCCCCAAGCCATAGGCATTGGCTTTCAGCACGGCCATGACGCGTGCCGGTGCCACGGCGCTGGCAATTTTGCGGAAGTTGGCGCGCAGGGTGGTCAGGTTCACTTCGACCCAGACACGTCGAGGGGGCGGTGTGATGTGCATAGTAATATTCCCGTGTCAGAGCATCATAGCGCAGTCGGCAGCGCATCGCAACGCCGCAGGATCGCCATGAGTCTCGCAGCTAAGCGCGGCTCCACGCGCACGTCGCGCACCCGCGCGCCATGGTCTT
>CAYSHQ010000002.1:17289-23475 GCA_964430835.1 uncultured Lentisphaerales bacterium | reverse complement strand
CCCATTGGCGGCCATTGGCGTTCATGCGCGGTTCCATGGGCTGCGGCGGGTCCGGCGGCCCCGCTACCGGACAGATAGCGCTGCCCTTCGCTACCCTCTCGGCGAATACTCCCCATTGGCGGCCATTGGCGTTCATTCGCGGTTCCATGGACTGCGGCGGGTCCGGCGGCCCCGCCCTACCGGACTGACGGCGCATCCCTTCGCTACCACCTACCACCTAGCACCTACCACCTACCACCTAGCACCTACCACCTCACACCTGCCGCCTATACGCGCAGGCTGCAGCTACGCGCCGGCGGCGACCTGCTGCAGAGCGCGGATGGCCGCGGCCGGGTCTTTGGCATAGTTCACCGCACGCACCACGGCGAAGTTGACGGCACCATGCGCCAGCACCTGCGGCAGGTTGCTGACGTCAATACCGCCAATGGCAACCGTGGTCAGCGACGAGGCGCGCATAATCTCGGCCATGCGCTCCACCCCCAGCACCGGATCGGGAATGGCCTTGGTGGGCGTGACGAAGACCGGCCCCACGCCGATGTAGTCCGGTGCCAGCGCTTCCGCCGCCCGGGCCTGCTGCACGTCATGCGTGGAGAGGCCAAAGAGCCGCCCCGGCTGCGACCAGCGCCGCCGCGCCTCCACCAGCGATAGATCGTGTTGCCCCAGATGCACGCCATCGGCATCCAGTTCCATGGCCAGGTCCACATCATCATTTACGATAAAGCGTGTGGCCGAGCCTCGTGTGATGGCGCGCAGTTGCCGCCCGGTGGCACGTACATACTCGCGGGGCGTCCCCTTCATCCGCAATTGCAGGTAGCGCACACCGCAGGCGACTGCGGCCTCGGCACAAGCCGCATAGCCCGCCACCGGCTCGGTCAGCACCAGATAGAGACCAAATTTCTCAGCCATTTTCCACCTCCACCCGATACGCCGCATCCCAATTCTTAAACACCGGATCCAGCCCGTGCTGCCGCAACATGGCGCAGAACGTGGCGATATCCCGGTCATCCGAGACCGCAAACTGGCCGGTGGCATGCACCGCCGCCTGACTATATCCGCCGACCGTGGTCCGGCTGGCCACGCTCATGCGCGTGATCCCCAACCCGGCCAGGCCGTCGCGCAGCGTCGGCGATTCGCGCGTAGAGAGCACCAACGGGGTGTCCGGCAGACAGATGCGAAAGGCCAGGATGATCTGCGCCAGTTGCGTATCGCTCACCGGCGAAGGTGGCGCAAAGCCACCGGCTTCCGGTCGCAAGCGGGGGAAGGAGACGGAGACGCCGGCGCGCCAATAGTGCGTCTGCAGCGCACACACATGCCGATAGAGCGCCACGGCATCGCGCACCGGATCAGCCAGCCCCAGCAAGGCCCCCAGACCGATCGTGCGCATGCCGGCCTCGAGTGCGCGGGCCGGCGCTTCCAACCGGGCGGCGTAGTCCCGCTTCGGTCCCCAGCGATGCCAGCGGGCATACGCCTCGGGGTCGTACGTCTCCTGATAGAGCGTCACGCCGGTGCACCCGGCCTCGGCGAGCTGGCGGTACTCGGCCACCGTCATGGGGAAGGCTTCGACGGTGACCTCGTGCATCACGCGGGAAGCGGCGCGCACATTGGCCAGCAGATAATCGAAGTCGGCCTGCGGCGTACGTTCGCCGGTGAGCAGCAGCACCTGTTCAAACCCCATCGCCTTCATGGCCGTCAGTTCCACGACGACCTCGGCGGGTTCGAGGCGGCGGCGTGGGTGCTGGCGATCGGCGGCAAAGCCGCAATAGGCGCAGCCACCGGAACAGAAGTTGGCGAGGTAGAGCGGCGCGTACAGGGTGATGGCGCGGCCGAAATGTTGCCGGGTAAGTTGCTGGGCGCGGCGCGCCATGTTTTCCAACTCGCGGGCGGGATCCGCGCGCAACAGGGCCAGGAACTGCGCCTCCCCCGGTGCCGGGCGCGACCAGACATCCGCCGCCACGGCAGCGGTGATCTCGGGACGGTCGGCGGTTTCGTGAGTATCCGGCATAAGGTATCCCCACCGAGGCAAGCGCCTCACCCTTCGCTGCGCAGAAAGGCCGTTAACGGACTGGTGGCGCTAGCTTCGCCCATGGCCATGATACCGGCCCGGAACGCGTTGCGCCCCGCCTGGACGGCCTGCGCAAAAGCCCCGGCCATGGCCGGCGGATCACCGGCCACGGCAATGGCGGTATTCACCAGCACCGCGGCACACCCCATCTCGAGGGCTGCGGCGGCCTGCGACGGCGACCGCAGACCCGCGTCCACAATCACCGGAATGCGCGCGTCGCGCAGGATCAGGCGCAGCAGTTCCGACGTCGCCAACCCCTGGCCGCTGCCAATGGCGGAACCCAGCGGCATAACCGACGCGCAACCGACCTCCTCCAGCCGCTTGGCCAGCACCGGATCGGCCGGCATGTAGGGCATTACCACAAAGCCATCGCGTGCCAATTGCCGCGCCGCCTCGTAGGTCTCGATGGCGTCCGGCATCAGGTGGTGCGGGTTCGGATGGATCTCGACCTTGACGAAGCGGCTGCCGCACAAATCGCGGGCAATGTAGGCAGCGCGTACTGCTTCGGCGGCCGTGCGGGCCCCGGAGGTATTCGGCATCAGCACCACGTCCTTACGCGACAGCAGCGGTTCCAGCAGTTGGTCATGGGGGCGATCACGGTCGCAGCGCCGCAGCGCCACGGTCACCAGTTGCGTACCGGAAGCCTGCACCGCGCGCATCATTACCGCAGCATCCGCAAACTTACCCGTGCCCAGCAGCAGGCGCGAGGTGAAGGATTGTCCGCCCAGCACCAGCGGATCATTGTTATGGGTATCGTTGACCATAGCTCTATCCCTTGCTTCAACCACCGGCGGCAAAAGCCAGCAACTCCACGCGGTCGCCAGCCACCAGGCGCTTCTGGGCGCGTTCCGTGGCCGGCACGATCGCATCATTAAGGACCACGGCCACGCGCGCCGGCACGAGTCCGCGCTCCAGAATCAGATCCAGGACCGAGCCTGCCTGGGTTTGACAAGTCTCGCCGTTGACAATCACTTGCATGGGCACCTCCTGCTGGCGGCCGGAAACACAAAAGGGAACGCTCCCAGGCCGGGCGCGTTCCCTTCATCAGCTCCCTTCGCCGGCATGATCCGGATCAGGTAGTACGGGTGTAATCTCAGCCCTTCCCTACGGAAGAACACCCCGGCCACTGGCAGGCGTAATGGATACCATGCGGCGGGCGGGTTGTCAACGCACTTGGCGCTGCTGGGAGAATCTGGTAGGCTTATAGTTTATGAAATTTTTGTACGCATTTCTGGTCGTACTGGTCTTGGGTACACTCGGTGTCTACTACGGGACGCAACCGCTCTGGCGTGCCATGGGGTGGCCGATCCGCCCCGCCGCCACCAGTGCCGCGACCCCCAAAGAAAAGCCGGCCGCCGCGCCACACGCCGCGCCAGCGACTGGTGCCGCCGTGCGCCGGCCGCTACTGACGCGCGTGGCGGAAACCACACCGGGTGCGGAATCCTCCGCCGCACCGGCCACCGAGAGCGCACCGGCCACGGAGAGCGCATCAGCCACGGAGACCACGGCGGCCACGCCAGACGCAGCCGGCACCGAGCCGCCGACGGCCACGGCCGGGCAACCCGTCACCGCCCCGCCGCCGCCCAGCATGATCCTCCCGCCGGCGGCCCCCAGCAGTAAAGGCTGGGGGATGACCATCACTAGTGCGGCCTACTATTCGCTCTCCGGCGAGCTACGCGGCCACCTGGCGGGTGGAACCGTCATGGACATTGATGACAGTCGGAGCACGGACAAAGGGGTCGAAATGTCCCTGGGGCAGGTGGAGCGCAACGGCTCGATGGCCGGCCCCTATCTGGTGGCCAATGTGGATCTCGTGCGTTTCCAGGTGGCGCGTAGCGAAGTTCCCGTCACCGCCCTCTCCACGCTGAAACAGTATTACCAGCTCAAAGGGCAACTGGAGCAGCGTATCAATGATCTCAAGAAACAGGCCATCAGCGCCCACCCGAACCCCTACGCCGCGGCCTATGGCGACGCCGTCCAGAAATACAACGCCTTTGGCGAGCGCCAGACCCGGCTGACGGCCCAGCGCGACAAGGCCTCCGGCACCGACCGGATGCGTTATATTGACACCCTGCGCGGCATGCTCGCGGAAGGGAAGCAATTGGAGCTGAAGCTACAGGAGGCGAAAGGCCAGTACCACCAATGGAAGGCGGCCCATCCCAATGAAGTTCCGCCCGATCTAGCCGCCAAGGACACCCAGGTACAGGAGTTGCGCCAGCAGATCGCCGCGCTGGAACCGGCCGTAAAAGAGGTGCTCCAGTAGAGGCGCTTGCAAAACCTCCGGTTTTGCAAGCGGAGGGTTCAGGGTTCAGGCGTCAGCCTTGACGATCGCATTCGCGCGCTTCATAGGCGGTCGCCGTGAGCAAGGGCGCCCACTCCGCGTCGGCCACGTCCGCCAGCTTAAACAACCACCCGCGCCCCTGCGGATCCTGGTTGATCCATTCTGGCGTCGTGGCGAGCGCCTCATTAACCGCCACGACCTTCCCGGCGACCGGCGTGGTCATCTCAGTGGCGGTCTTGATGGACTCAATGACCCCCACAAGCTCCTGGCGGCGGACCTTGCGCCCGACCGGCGGCAGCTCCACATACGTGATGTCGCCCAGCGCCTGCTGCGCCTGCCGGGTAATCCCGACCACGGCCAGGGCCCCTTCCCGTGCGACCCAGTAATGATCCGGCGTATAGCGTAGTTCCCCTGCTTGCATGGGTGGATATTGTAGCGCAGAGCGCTGCGCCGTAAACCAGATTCGTCGCCCTCAGGTATGCATGAAGAGATCGGCCGAGGCAAACTGCGGATCCGAGGTGTGGCGGATGCCCACCCGGCGCAGGCCGGCCTCGTCGCCTGGCGTGACCAGATGCGTCAAGTGCATCTCGCAGTCGCGCAAGTCGCGCAGATGCTCCATGGCCGCTTGCGCCGTCGGATTGCCGGCCGAACTAATGGCGAGGGCAATCAGTGCCTCATCGAGGTTGAGACTAGGGTTGCGCCCCTGCAGGATATCGTGTTTCAGGCGTACGATAGCGCGGATCACATCCGGCGAGAGCAGGTGGATGTTGTCCGGCACGCCGGCGAGCAACTTGATGGCGTTGAGCACCACGCTGGCGGCGGCATGCATCAGGTCGGAGTTCTTGCCGGTGACGATGCGTCCGTCGGCCAATTCGATGGCGGCGCCACAGAACGCGCGTTTGCAGTCACTCCCCTTGGCCAACGCGTCTTCCGCCGCCAGCCGGGCCGGGCGCACCACGCAGCGGTCTTCCGGTGTCAGCCCCGACTCATTCAGCAGCAGTTCTTCGCGCGCCACGGTTTCGCGGTCTGTGCCGCCCATGGCATATTCACAGGCATGGCGGAAGTAGCGCCGGATCACCTCCTGGCGTGCGGCGTCACGCACCACGGTGTCGTGCGTGATGCCGAACCCGACGCGATTGACCCCCATGTCCGTGGGCGAGCGGTAGGGGCAGGGCTGGTGCGTGATGCGCTCCCAGATGGCGCGCAGCAGGGGAAAGGTCTCGATATCCCGGTTGTAATTCACCGTCGTCTGGTTATAGGCTTCCAGGTGGAACGGATCGATCATATTGACATCGCGCAAGTCAGCTGTGGCCGCCTCGTAGGCGATGTTGACCGGGTGTTTAAGCGGCAGGTTCCAGATGGGGAAGGTCTCGAACTTGGCGTACCCGGCGGCGCGGCCAGCCTTACAATCATGGTAGAGCAAGGTGAGGCAGGTGCCCAACTTGCCGCTCCCCGGGCCGGGGCCGGTGATGATCACCAGCGGCCGCTCCGTGGGCACATAGTCATTGGCACCGTAGCCATCCTCGCTGACGATGGTGGCGATATCCGTGGGGTAACCGCGGGTGGCGCGATGGCAATAGACCGGCACCCCGCGCCGTTCGAGCTTTGCACGGAACTGCTTGGCTGCGGGCTGTCCATCGTAGCGGGTGATCACCACGGCGCGCACGCAGAGGCCGCGATCACGCAACTCGTCGATCAGCTTCATGGTATCGGCATCGTACGAAATGCCAAAATCCGCGCGCATCTTCTTGCGCTCAATATCACCGGCATAGATACAGATGATAATCTCGGCCTGTTCGCGCAGCTCCTGCAGCAGGCGCAGCTTCACATTCGGGTCGTAGCC
>CAYSHQ010000002.1:7298-17279 GCA_964430835.1 uncultured Lentisphaerales bacterium | reverse complement strand
CGTAGCCGGGCAGCACGCGCGCGGCATGGAAGTCGTGGACCAGTTTCCCGCCGAATTCCAGATAGAGCTTATTGCCGAACTGCTGCACGCGACGGCCAATTTCCGCCGTCTGCTCCCGCAAATACTTTTCGTTATCAAAGCCGATGATCTTCATGGTGAACCCTTTCGCTGCCGCTGCACTGGTGTACCCTGCCGGAATGGCACAATACGGGATGCGCAGCCAGAGGTAAAGACACGGCCAACCGGCAGAAATGCCGGTTGCCGGGATGCGCAGAACGTCAGGCTTGCGTTTTCAGCAGAATAACGCAATCCTATTTGGCACCCGCGCCTTGGCACCCGTCGCCGGGTCGGCAGGACGATTTGTTGATCGGCTTGTGTGAAGAAGCACCTGCGGCCAGACGGACGCCCGGCGATTGGGGTTAGCGGGCACCATTGTGAACCATCGGAAGGAGACCGCCGAGACCATCATGAAGACAGAAACCCACGAGCGCTGGTATCAAGAACGGATCAAGCAGGACCAAGTGGAGCGGTATCTTAAGGGCGGGCGGGATTTCATCGACGACGACCTGATCGAGACGCAACTGCGGGATCACGTGGCGCCTGACAAGGCGCGGGTGCGCGACATCCTCCAGAAGTCGCTGGCCATCCAGACACTGGCGCCGACGGACACGGCGACGCTGCTGCATGTGACGGATCCGGAGCTGCTGGCGGAGATGGAGGATGCGGCCGGGCGGATCAAGCGGCATGTCTACGACAACCGGATTGTCACGTTTGCGCCCCTGTATCTCAGCAACCAGTGCGTGAACAGCTGCCTGTACTGCGGCTTGCGGCGGGAGAACCGGGCAATCCAGCGCCGGACCCTGACGTCGGAAGATGTGCGGCGGGAGGTCGAGATGCTCGCGGGCGAGATCGGGCACAAGCGCCTGATCGTAGTGTACGGCGAGCATGCGTCCTCGGATCTCGACTACATGGTGGAAACGATCCGGACCATCTACCGTGTGAATGCGCCGGCCAGGCGCAATCCGCAGGCGCGGGGGAGGATCCGGCGGGTCAACGTCAATGCGGCGCCGCTTTCGATTGAAGAGCTGGCGGTGCTCAAGGAGACCGGCCTGGGGACGTACCAGGTTTTCCAGGAGACGTACCATCACAAGACCTATGCTGCCGTGCATCCGGCTGGCACGCTGAAGGCGGATTACCGCTGGCGGCTCTATGCCATGCACCGGGCCATGGCGGCCGACATTGATGATGCCGGGATCGGCGCCTTGTTCGGGCTCTATGACTGGCGGTTTGAGGTCATGGGGCTCGTGTACCACGCCCACGCGCTCGAGCAGGACTGCGGAATCGGGCCGCATACCATCTCCTTTCCGCGCCTCGAACCGGCAGAAAACACGCCCTACGTGGCGCACGCCCGCTACCGGGTGGAGGATGCGGATTTCCGGAAGGCGTTAACGGTCATCCGCCTTTCCGTCCCGTATACGGGGATGATCCTGACGGCCCGGGAAAACGCGCAGCTGCGGCGCAGCCTGCTGCCGCTGGGTGTGACGCAAATGGACGCCTCAACGCGCATCGGCGTGGGCGCGTATGCCGATGGCGCCGCCTACGGTGAGCAGCAGAGCGACCGGCAGCAGTTCATCCTGGGCGACCCCCGTTCGCTGGATGAAGTGGTACGGGAGCTGGCCGAGCGCGGGCTGATCACCTCCTTCTGCACGGCCGGCTATCGCTGCGGCCGGACCGGGAAGTGCATCATGGATCTCCTGCGCAGCGGGCAGGAAGGGAAGTTCTGCAAGCTTAACGCGGTCCTGACGTTCCGGGAATGGCTGGATGACTTTGCCACGCCAGAGACCCGCACGGTCGGCGAACGGGTGATTGAGGCCGAGATTGCGGAGGTACGCCAACGGAATCCGAAGGTGTTCGAGGCGTTCCTCGAACAGTATCGGCGGACGCAGGCCGGAGAAAGGGATCTGTACTTCTAATGAACCCCGCACAAGACATCATCGCACGGGATGTCTGGGATCAGCGGACGATCAGCACGCTGCTAGATGCCCGGACACCGGGGGACGTGGAAGCCATCCGCGTTGCGGCGGACGCCGTGCGCAAGGCGTGTTGCGGGGATGCCGTGCACTTCCGCGGGATCATCGAGTTTTCCAACCGCTGCGCCTGCGACTGCTACTACTGCGGAATCCGCGCCGGAAACCAGACGGTGGAGCGCTATGCGCTGACCGCCGATGAGATTGTGGCGTCCGCCCTCTGGTGTGCGGACAAGGGGTATGGCTCGGTTGTGCTTCAGTCCGGCGAGCGGCGCGATGAGGCCTTTATCGAACTGGTGGAACAGGCCGTGGTGCGGATCAAGCAGGGGAGTCTTTCCGCCAAGTTGCCGGACGGGTTGGGGGTAACGCTGAGCGTCGGGGAGCAGACGCAGGAGACGTATGCGCGGTGGCGCCGGGCCGGAGCGCACCGCTATCTGCTCAGGATCGAAACGACGGCGCCGCGACTTTTTGAGGCGATTCATCCAGCCGGACAGACCCTGGCGGCGCGGATCAATTGCCTGCGAAGCTTGCAGGAAGTCGGTTATCAGGTCGGGACGGGCGTCATGATCGGCTTGCCGGGCCAAACAGTTCGTGATCTGGCGGACGATCTCCTCTTCTTCCGGGATCTGGATGTAGACATGCTCGGGATGGGGCCTTTCATTGTACACAAGCAGACCCCGCTGGCGACGTACAGGGATGAGGTCGAGGCAAGGCGGGCAGACATTTACCGGCAGTCCCTGCTGATGATTGCGGTCGCCCGGCTGGTGTTGCGGGATGTCAACATTGCGGCCACCACGGCCTTGCAGGCCATGAAACCGACGGGGCGCGAAGAAGGGCTGACGTATGGTGCCAACATCATCATGCCGCAGCTCACGCCCACGCGCGTACGGCCGCAGTATCAGCTGTACGAAGGAAAACCCTGCCTGGATGAATCGGCCGACCAGTGTGCCGCCTGCCTAGCCGCGCGCATCCGTTCCGTAGGGCGCGTGATCGGCTACGATCAGTGGGGCGACTCACGACATGCCGCCGTCGCCAGACCGCACAGACCTCCGGATTGCGCTTGAACACCAGCTGGTTGCTTGCGCCATAAACTCCCATACTCTTTCACCGACATCGCACGACCGCGCCATATTTTTGCGCAATAATAAAACCAAAGTAGCATATTATTGCAAAAACAGCAAGCAACACGTCACCACACAGCCAAATATCGACACTGTTACTGTTGCTGAACAACGTAACAGTTATACAAATAACAATGAGCCCCATATTTCGTACAATACGTATTTTTTCATCTTGCCAATCAGGACAGAAGATGGAAAACTGTAACACATTTCTTTGAAGGCCAGCCCTCTCTGGTTGCTTCCAGCCGGAGAGAACTGACGGAGGTTCTGGACGTGAGCAACGCAACGCCCCCGACGAATTCCGAACAACTGCCGGCTGAATTGCAGGCTTTTATCGCCGAGTGGAAAAGCCGGCCCGGCAGTCTGATCATGGTGCTGCATCGCGTGCAGCAGACTTTTGGCTATGTACCGCGCACGGCGGCTTTTGCCGTGGCGGAGCAACTGGGCGTACCGCTCGCCAAGATCTATGGTGTGCTGACGTTCTACAACTTCTTCAAGCTGCACAAACCGGGGCGCAACCAGATTCAGGTCTGCCTGGGCACCGCCTGCTACCTGCGCGATGGCGAAGATCTGATCCGTGAGATCGAGGGGCGTCTGGGCGTCGGCATCAATGCGGTCACGCCGGACGGCGAATTCTCCTTCGAAGCGGTCCGCTGCCTGGGCTGTTGCGGGCTGGCGCCCGTCATGGTAATCAACGGCGAAGTGTACGGCAAAGTGGAAACCCGCCAGTTGCCTGGCATCCTGGCAAAATACCGGAAGAGCTGACGCCCGCCTGGCGCCCTCTTCCCCGGCAATCCCCGGAGCGAACATGAGCAAGCTGACAGTAGAAACCCTGCGCCAACTGCGTGACCGGCAGCGCCAGGAGATCGCACAACGCACCGCCGACGGCACCGCAGTGCAAATCACGGTCGGCATGGGCACCTGCGGCATCGCCGCCGGCGCCAAGGAGACTTTGCGCGCGCTGGCCGAGACGCTGGCCGCCCAGAAGATCCCGCACGTCACCCTGCGGCAGGCCGGGTGCATGGGGCTCTGCCACGCCGAACCCACCGTACAGGTGCAGGTCCCCGGCATGGCCAGCGTGATTTATGGGGCGGTACAACCTGAGGTGGCCGCGCAGATTGTGACACAGCATGTCGCCGGGCGGCAGCTGCTCCCCGGTGCCTGCATCTGCCCCACGCCGACTCAGGATGACAAGCAGGTGCGCATCGTGCTGCGCAACTGCGGCATCATCAACCCGGAGAAGATTGACGAATACATCGCCCGCGACGGGTATGCCGCGCTCGAGAAGACCCTCTTCGAGTTAACGCCGGACACCTTGTTGCGCGAACTCGAGAAGTCCGGTTTGCGCGGCCGCGGCGGCGCCGGCTTCCCCACCGCCCGCAAATGGCAGTTCACCCGCCTCGCCAACGCGGACCAGAAGTACATCGTCTGCAACGCCGATGAAGGCGATCCGGGCGCGTACATGGACCGCTCCACGCTGGAGGGCGACCCGCACTCCGTGCTGGAAGCCATGATCATTGCCGGCCATACCGTAGGGGCCACCAAGGGCTACATCTACATCCGCGCCGAGTACCCGCTGGCCATTACGCTGCTCGAGAACGCCCTGCAGCAGGCACGCGCCTACGGCCTGCTCGGCGAGCAGATCCTCGGTTCGCCGTTCTCCTTCGACATTGAGCTGCGTCTGGGTGCCGGCGCCTTTGTCTGCGGCGAGGAGACCGCCCTGCTGGCCTCCGTAGAAGGAAAGCGCGGCATGCCCTCGCCGCGCCCCCCCTTCCCCGCCGTGCGCGGTTTGTGGGGCAAACCCACTGTGATCAACAATGTCGAGACCCTGGCCAGCATCCCCGTCATCATCCTGCGCGGGGGCGAGTGGTTCAGCAGCATCGGCACCGCCACCTCCAAGGGGACCAAGGTGTTCGCGCTGACCGGCAAGGTCAACCACTCCGGCCTCATTGAAGTCCCCATGGGGACCACCCTGCGCCAGATCATCTTCGAGATCGGCGGCGGCGTCCGCCCCGGCCGCACCTTCAAGGCGGCCCAGACCGGCGGCCCTTCGGGCGGCGTCATTCCGCCAGAGTTTTTAGACACGCCCATTGACTACGAGAACCTCAGCCGCATCGGCTCCATCATGGGCTCCGGTGGCCTGATCGTCATGGACGACACCGACTGCATGGTAGATGTGGCCAAGTTCTATCTGGCCTTCTCCGTGGAGGAGTCCTGTGGCAAGTGTGCGCCGTGCCGCATTGGCGGGCGCACGCTCCACGACTACCTGGAGAAGATCACGTCCGGCCAGGCCGCGCTGGCGGACCTGGACCAGATGCGCGCCGTCTGCCAAGCCATGCAGCGCGCCTCGCTCTGCGGTCTCGGCCAGACCGCCCCCAACCCGGTGCTCTCCACGCTGCGCTACTTCCTGGAGGAATATCAGGAGCACATCCAGGGGCGGAAATGTCGCGCCGGCAAATGCCGCAAGCTGCTGCACTACCGCATTGATCCCGTCAAATGCGTCGGCTGCACCGCCTGCGCACGCGTCTGCCCGGCAGGTGCCATCACCGGGGAACGCAAGAAGGCCCACGCCATTGTGGCCGATAAATGCGTCCAGTGCGGCGAGTGCTTCCATGTCTGTAAATTCCATGCCGTGGCCAGGGAGTAGAAGATGAGCAACCCCATCCAGCTTACCATCAACAACATCCCGGTGGCCGTGCCCCCGGGTACCACCATTCTGGATGCCGCACGCGCCGTGCAGGTGAAGATCCCGACGCTCTGCTACCATCCGGATCTGAAACCTTGGGCGGCCTGTGGTATCTGCGTCGTGCGTGACGCCAAGTCACCCAAGCTCATGCGTGCCTGCTGCACCGAGGCCGCTCCCGGCATGCAGATCACGACCCACGACCCGGAGATCGCCCAGATCCGCCAGACCGTGCTGGAACTGATCCTCAGCACGCACCCGAACGACTGCCTGCAATGCGCGCGCAGCGGCAACTGCGAATTGCAGAAGATCGCCTCCGACTTCGGCATCCGTGACGTCCCCTTCCCGCCGCGCGTTGCTCGCATCGCACGTGACGAGTCTACCACCTCGCTGGTGCTCAATCCGGAGAAGTGCATCAAGTGTGGCCGCTGCGCCCTTGTCTGCCAGCAGATGCAGGGGGTCTGGGCCCTCGAATTCCTGCAGCGCGGCGAATGCATGCGCATCGCGCCGGCGGCGGATGTCACGCTGAACGAGTCGCCCTGCATCAAGTGCGGTCAGTGCTCGGCGCACTGCCCGGTCGGCGCCATCTACGAGAAGGACGAGGTCCCCAAGGTCTGGGAAGCACTCAAGGACCCCCGCAAGCACTGCGTGGTGCAGATCGCCCCGGCCGTGCGCGTGGCGATCGGTGAGGCTTTCGGCCAGGCGCCGGGGATGCTGCTGACCGGCCAGACCTATACAGCCCTGCGCCGCCTCGGCTTCCACGGCGTCTTCGACACCAACTTCGCCGCCGATCTCACGATCATGGAGGAAGGCTCCGAGTTCATCGAGCGCTTCGCCCATCAGAAGGGACCGCTCCCCCTGATCACCTCCTGCTGCCCGGCCTGGACCGACTACATGGAGAAGTACGCGCCGGACTTCATTGACAACTTCTCCTCCGCCAAGTCGCCGCACGAGATGCTGGGCGTGCTCTCCAAGACCTATTACGCCAAGAAACTCGGGATCGACCCGCAGAACATCTTCATGGTTTCGGTCATGCCCTGCACCGCCAAGAAGTACGAGATCTCGCGCAGTGCGGAGATGTTTGCCAGCGGCCAACCGGATATTGACCTCGTGCTTACGACGCGCGAACTAGCCCGCGTGATCAAGATGGCAGGCATGGACTTCCTCAACCTGCCCGCCGGCGAGGCCGACAACATTCTCGGCACCTACACGGGAGCCGGCACGATCTTCGGCGCCACCGGCGGCGTGATGGAGGCGGCGCTGCGCACCGCCTATTACCTCATCACCAAGGAAGATCTCAAGGATGTGACGTTCCAGCAGACACGCGGCATGCAGGGCGTCAAGGAAGCCGAGATCACGATCAACGGCACCAAGGTCCGTATTGCCGTAGCCCACCAGATGGGGAACGTCGGACAGGTTCTGGATGCCATCCGTGAGGACCGCCAAGCCGGCCGTGAGCCGCGCTACCACTTTATCGAGGTCATGGCCTGCCGCGGTGGTTGCATCGGCGGCGGCGGACAGCCGCAAGGCGCCACCGATGAAGTGCGCAAGGCACGCACCGCCGGCATATACGCCGACGATGAACGCTGCGCTCTGCGCTGCTCCCATCATAACCCGGACGTGCAGAAAATCTACGCCGAATTCCTGGGCAAACCGCTCAGCGAACAGGCGCACCACCTCCTGCACAACCACTACCACACCAAGAAGGTCTACGCGCGCTAAGTACGCGCTTGCCTGCCAGCAGACACTTTGTCATGCTGGCGGGCATGTCGGGTGACTTCCCACCACGCGTTGCTTTCAATGCCGCCTTGCTGCGTGAGCCGTATTCCGGCGTGGAAGTCACCATCCACGAGACCGCCTGTGCGCTGGCCTCTCACGGCACGCTCCCCTACACCTTCTACCTGCCGCGCGCCGGCAGCCGTCCGATCCCGACGCGGGAGCTGGTTCAGGTGCGGCCGGTGGTCCCGGACCAGACACGCCTGCAGCGCATCTTCTGGGAGCAACGGGCGCTCCCCGCTCTGCTGCGTCGCGAGCCTGCAGCGGTGCTGCATGCCCCCGCCTACGTCGCACCCTGGCGCGCGCCCTGTCCGGTCGTGCTCACGGTCCACGACCTGCATGTCTACACCCATGCGCGCTTCTGCACGCTGAGCAACCGCCTGCACTACCGACTCCTCTTGCCGCGATCCCTGCGGCGCGCCGCCGCCATCGTGACGTACTCCGCATACGTCCGGCAGGCGATCCTCACGCGCTTTCCGGCCACAGCATCCCGGCTGCACCTCATTCCGCCCGGACTCCCCGCACGCTTCCAGCACCCCGTCCCGGAAGCCGCCTGTGCCGCCGTACGGGCACGCTGGCAGCTCCCGTCGCGCTTCTTGCTATGCGTAGGCGATCTGGCGCCGCGCAAGAATCTGTCCGGCGTCCGTGCCGCGTTCGCTGCGCTCCACGCCCGCGACCGATCGCTGGCGCTAGTGCTGGCTGGTGCCGCAACGGCCATGCGACGCCACCGGCCATGCGACGCCGTCACGGGTGAGATCGCCCTCGGCTACGTGCCGGTCGGGGATCTGCCTGCGCTCTACAGCATGGCCGAGGCGCTCCTCTTTCCGTCGTTTGATGAAGGCTTCGGCCTGCCTGCGTTGGAAGCCATGGCCTGCGGCTGCCCCGTAATCGGATCGCCCGGCGGCGTGGCGGAACTCGGCGGCGCTGCGGCGCTGATCTGCGACCCCGCGGATCCCGCGACCATGGTCGCAGCCACGCAGGCCTTGCTGCGCGACCCAGCGCTGCGCCGCACCTTGGTCGCCGCCGGTCACCAGCGCGCGGCGCAATTCAGCTGGAAGCGCGCGGTGACCGAGCTGGAAGCGCTCTACCGGCAGGTGGCAGCTCCCAGCTGACACCTGCGGCAAACCGGCCAAGCCGTGCCTGGTCTGGGCCTACGCCTTCTTGTGGAACGGCTTGTCGTTCACCAGGAACGTAAGCAACAGCCCGCCCAGCAGGATAACCGCGCCCACGGAGAACGTATAGAGCGGCGCCTTATCCGGCGCCTTGTCCTTAATCAGCGCCGCCACTTGCGGCCCGATAATGCCCGCAGTCGACCACGCCGTCAGGATGGCGCCATACACCACCGGCATCAGACGCGACCCGAACACGGTGAGCACGGTGGACGGTGCCGTACCAAAGCCGCCGCCGTAGCAAAGCAGCACATAGCAAACCAACACGCCAAACAGCAGCGGGCTCTTCACAAAGATCAAGGCCACAAAGACCAGAACCTGCGACGCCAGGATGATCCGGAACGTATTCACGCGGCCGATCTGATCCGAGAGTCCACCCCAGAAGAAACGCCCGACGCCGTTGAAGATCGAGCTGACCGCAATCAGGGTGGCCCCCGCCGCCGCCCAAGCAGCCTGGGCCGCTTCCGGCGTCATCCCCGCATATTTATCGCCCGTCTTGAGCAGGTCCTGCAGCATCGGCGATTGCATGCTGATGAACATGATGCCGGCGCAGATGTTGGCGAAGAAGATGAGCCAGATCACGAGAAAACGACCGGTTAAGATGCAATCCTTGGCGGTCAACGCCTCGTCCGCCGCCTTACCAGCTACCGACGGAGCCGGGGGCGCATACCCGGCCGGAACATACCCGGCCGGCGGGTTCTGCATAAAGGCCCCCGCGGAAGTGGCCAGCACGAGTATCACCAGACCGATCGTGACAAAGACCGAGATCAGGTTGCCATCAAACGACTTCATCAGATTGGGGGCGAGGACCTTGGACATGAAGAGCGCGCCCAGGCCAAACCCCATGACCACCATCCCGGTGATGAAACCTTTCTTATCCGGAAACCACTTGGCCGAGGTGGCCACCGGCGTGACATAGCCGAGGCCCAGCCCGATGCCACCAATCACACCGAAGGAGACGTAGAAGAGCGGCAGGCTCTTCTGCTGCATGGCGAAGGCCGCCAGGAGATAGCCCAACCCGTACAGCAGACCGCCCCCCATGGCCAGCATACGCGGACCGAACTTGGCCAGGTTGATGCCGCCCCACGCCGCCGCCAGACCCAGGAAGCAGATCGCCAGGCTGAAGATCCACATCACCTGGGCGTTATTCCAACCGAACCCGGCCATGATCGGCTCCTGGAAGAAGCTCCAGGCATAAACCGTCC
>CAYSHQ010000002.1:0-7288 GCA_964430835.1 uncultured Lentisphaerales bacterium | reverse complement strand
GCAAACTTGCAGCAACGTCCCCATGATCGCAATCAGCCACCGGTTCGGCAATTTGCCATCCGCCGTTTGCATCCCGTTCGACCCAGCGCTCATCTTGCACTCCATTCCTTTAGCAAGCTACGACTCCTTCAGCACCAAGCTCATCCGGCTGAACCCACCCGCAATGACAGGCAGCATAAAAGAACGAACCCAATGCTCCAACTTCCATCCATGCAGCCTCAGGCACCCAACGCCCTGCCGCCGGCAAGAGGCCCTATTGTTCCAACGTCGCTCCTCGCCTGCAACCATAAAAACTATTTCTACCTCACAATATGACATCACTAGACAGATATAACACTAGGAACCGCCTAAAAATGTATTTTTGCATGAAAAACTGACATAGCAACAAAAATGATGATAATACATTCTTGATTTATGCTATCACGGTGACTTATTATAGTCGGCGTCTGACAGGAGGTCGCCAGATGACAAGAGAAGCCATTGAACGATTATCGCGCTACCGCGGCGTATTGTTGCGCTTGATGGGGCTGGGGTTTGTGAAGGTGTTTTCCGACAATTTGGCGGATGCGCTGGGCGTTTCCGCCTCGCAGGTGCGCAAGGATTTCGCGGCGTTCGGCATGCACGGGGTAAAACGCGGCGGCTACCAGGTGGCGGACCTGCTGGAGCGGCTCTCGGAACTGCTGGGCATGGCGGAGACCCTGCCCGTGGTGGTGATTGGCTGCGGCAACATCGGCACGGCCTTGCTGCACACCTATGGCGGCAAGCGCGACGGCATCCGGGTGGTGGCGGGGTTTGATATCAACCCGCAGACGCTGGCCCCGCAGGCGGAGGTGCCGATCCTCGATGTGCACGAACTGCTGCCGTTTCTGGAGAAGAACCAAATTCGTGTAGCCATCCTGGCGGTGCCGGATGAAGCCACCGCCGGCATCATGAACACCTTGCGACGCTCGGCGGTGCAGGGGGTGCTGAATTTCACGCGGGCGCCGCTGCGCAGCGACGACCATTGCCTGGTGCAAAGCATGGATATCCGCATGGAGATCGAGAAACTCTTCTCCATGGTGCACCTGTGGCGCGCGGCAAAGGAACCATCCGGCAGATCATGAGGGGCACCAGCCGTGCCGATAGACAGGCCACATGCGTTTTGACCTACATATTCATTCGTGTCTCTCCCCCTGCGCCGACCTGACGATGACGCCGCGGGCGATCGCGCAGCGGGCCTGTGCGGCCGGCTTGGATGCGATCGCCTTATGCGACCATAATAGCGCCCGCAATGCGGAGGCCTTGTGGACGGCCTGTCAGGCGGAAGGGATTGCCTGCCTGAGCGGACTGGAGATCACCACCCGCGAGGAGCTGCATGCGCTGGCGCTCTTTGATACGCCCGCAGCCGCGCTGAACCTGACCGAGCAGGTGTATGCCAAGATGCCCGCGCGCTTGAATGTGCCGGAACTCTTCGGCGAGCAACCAGTCGTTAACGCGCATGACCAGGTGGTGGATCTGGAGTGGCGCCTGCTCTGTGCCCCGATCCAGCTCACGGTGCGCGAAGTGGCCGTACGGGTGCGGGCGCTAGGTGGTCTCTTCCTGGCGGCCCATATTGATCGCCCGTTCACCAGTGTCTCGTCGCAACTGGGTGAACTGGAGGGAAACGAGGGGTTTGAGGCCTTGGAACTCACCAGCCACGCGGAACGGCCGATCTGGCGACAGCGCTATCCGGGGCTGCCGATGATCTGCTCTTCCGATGCCCACCATCTCGCGGAAATCGGCACGGTCTGGAGCGAAAGCGACCTGCCGGACTTCACCGTGGCGAGCCTGCGTAGCGCCCTGGCAGCCGACGCCGTGCATTGCGTCCTGCGGTAAGCCGCCCTTCTTACTAGATTGATTCCACTGCATGCGCACCTACTTCGCCGATCTGCACATCCACTCCCGCTTCTCCCGTGCCACCAGCCGTGCTTGCACGCTGGAAGGGCTCCACTACTGGGCCCAACGCAAGGGGGTCTCCGTGGTGGGCACCGGCGACTTCACCCACCCCGCCTGGTTTCAGGAACTGAGCACCAAGCTGCTCCCCGCCGAACCCGGCCTCTACCAGCTCCGGCCGGCCGCCGCCGCCGTGGCCGACCAGGAGCTACCCGCGAGCTGCAGGGCACCGGTGCGCTTCCTGCTGACCGGCGAGATCAGCAGCATCTATAAACGCGACGGCCGCGTGCGCAAAGTCCACAGCCTCGTGCTGGCACCAGACCTGGCCACCGTGGCCAAAATCAACACCCGCCTCGCGGCCATCGGCAATCTGCACGCGGACGGCCGCCCCATTCTGGGCCTGGACCCGCGCGACCTGCTGACCATCCTGCTGGAAGCTAACCCGGCCTGCGCCCTGATCCCCGCACACATCTGGACCCCCTGGTTTGCCATGTTTGGCTCGCAATCCGGCTTCGACTCGATCGAGGAGTGCTTCGGCGATCTGGCGCCGCAGATCTTTGCGGTCGAGACCGGACTCTCCTCGGACCCGCCCATGAACTGGCGGGTGCGCGGACTGGATCGCGTGGCGCTCGTCTCCAACTCCGACCTGCACTCCCCCGCCAACCTCGGCCGCAATGCCAACCTCTTTTTCGGCACACCGAACTATTTCACCTTGCTCGACGGCCTGCGCCGCCAGGATCCAGCTGTCTGCGGCGGCACCGTCGACCTCTTCCCGGAAGAGGGGAAGTATCACCTCGACGGTCACCGCGCCTGCCACTTCGTCTGTGAACCGGCAGAGAGCCGCCAACGGCACGACCGTTGTCCGGTCTGCGATAAACCGCTCACGCTGGGGGTGTTACACCGCGTCCTGGCTCTGGCCGACCGACCGGTCGGCGAACGACCCAGCCGGGCGCTCCCCCATCACTACATCATCCCTCTGGATGAACTGCTGGGCGAGCTGCTCGGCGTGGGTGCCGGCAGCAAGAAGGTACGCACGGCCTACGACCAGTTGCTGGCGACTTACGGCCCGGAACTAGCAATCCTGCTGCTCCTGCCACCGGCACAGTTCGACACCAGCGCACCGCCACGCCTGGGAGAGGCGATCCGCCGCCTGCGCGCCGGACAGGTCTTCCGACAAGGCGGCTATGATGGTGAATACGGCACCATCACCGTCTTTCCGGGCAAAACGTCGCGCTTGGCATAGCCCCCGGCGCGGCTCACACCTGCCACCTTCCCTTCGCCTTCGCGGTGAAGACATTCGCACGCTGGGTCCAGCGTGGGAGGGCGAACCTCCCGGTGAGCCGCACAGACGCGGCGCCGGGAAACGTGTCCGGCTCGGCGGGAGCCTCGCCCTCCCACTCGTTCACCGTAATCGTCGCCGTAGTCGTCCACCGAAAGACAGGGCTTACCCACCGGAGCGCAGCGAGCTGGCGGGTGGTGCCGTTGGCGGTGCCTCACCCCTCTGCCAGGATTTTCCGCAGATCCGGCGTCAACGGTGCCTCGATGCGCACGGGCGCGCCGGTGCGGGGGTGCGCGAGGGCGATGGCCGCGGCGTGCAGGAAATGGCGGGGGAACTTGGGGACCTCGGGCCCATGGTAGAGCGTATCGCCCAACAGCGGATGCTCGATGAGCGCCAGCTGGCAGCGGATCTGATGCGTGACGCCGGTGTAGATGGTCACTTCCAGCAGCGTGTTCGCCCCCACCCGTCGCAGTACGCGGTAGGCGGTCACGGCGTGCATGGGCCGTTCCGGCACGCGCAGCGAACGCACATCCACCATGCGGCCGCGGCAGGTGGGGTGGTGCGCGAGGTCATGCGTGAGCGTGCCATCCTGCTTCACCACACCGGCCACCAGTGCCAGGTAAGTCTTGCAAACCTGCCGTGCAGCGAACTGCGCACGCAGCGAGGCAAACGCCGCGGCCGTGCGCGCGGCCAGCACGAGACCGGAGGTATCGGTGTCAATGCGATGCGCCACGCCGGCCAGGAGCGGTTGGTCGCCCAGTTCCGCGATCTCCGGGAAACGCCCCACCAGCGCATTGGCCAGGGTATCGGTCTCTTCCGGTCGCAGCGGATGCACAGCCATGCCGGCCGGCTTGTTGACCGCCACCAGCTCAGCATCCTGAAAGAGGATCTCCAGTGGCAGGACCGGATTGGGTGCCACGCGCAGGTCGACAGCCTCCAGCAACTGCACGATGCGGACCCGATCACCGGCCCGCACCCGGCCACCCTTGGACGCCGCGTCGCACCCGGCCAGCACCACCGAGCCCGCCTCGATCGCCCGCCGCACCAGCGCCGCCGAAGAGGAAGGGAAATGCGCCCGCACCACGGCATCCAGTCGCTGCCCCGCTTCATGCTGGGACACTTCAAACTGTAGATCAGCAAGCATAATGAGAACCCGGAGGCACCTTATTCCCACACATCCGTACGGAAGGGGGTCGCCGGTAAGTTGGCGCCGTTAACCAGATTACAATCCGCCGGGTTATCCGCCCAGGCATAGCGTACCGCAAACGGGTGCGGGATCTCCGGATGCCAGGCCACCAGCGTGTCGCCTTCTATAGCCGTCTGCGCCCAGCGGAAGGCACGCGTCGAACCGGCGATCGCCACCCGGCAAACCGGTCCGCCCGACTGCGTCTGCAAGCCAGCCGCATAGCGGAAGTGGCAGCGGCAGCGGCCGCCGGATTCCACGGTCATCCGTTCAAAGACCGGGCCAGTCGGCACCACATCCTTCCCATACGTCTCGCACAGCGCCCAACAGGCGAGGCGCTCGCCCACCGGCTGTTTATTCTGCGGATGGATATTCGCCGCATCCCCGACATCAATCGCCACGGCCATGCCGCAGTTGGGCAGCGCGCGGGTGGTGGCCAGCTGGGCCTCACGCAGCAGGGCCCAGTCGCTGGGCGCGGGCGACTCCTTGACGCTCATGTAGTTGGCCAACTGCACTTGGATGAAGGGGAAGTCCCCCGCCCCCCAGGCCCGCCGCCAGTCCTCTATCATGTTCAGCAGCAAGCGGCGATAGATCCCCGGCTCTCCCACGTTGGACTCGCCCTGGTACCAGATGACCCCCCGGATGCCGTATGGAATCAGCGGATGCACGCGACTGTTGAACAGCGTGTAAGGCGAGTTATGGTTCCCTTCGCACCACCCTTCCGCCGGAGTGTTCGGCACCCCCCAATCCTGCTCCACGGCATACCGCCAATCCCCGGACAACGGCAGCGCCGCGTCCTCCTCCCCGCGCGGGAAGAGGCGCAACTCCTCTGCCGGGCCAATCATGCCGCCATAGTAAATATGCGACCGGGCGCGCACCGCAATCGTCAACTGGCGCCCGTGCACCAACTGATCCGGCACCTGATAAACACGCGGCGTATTCCACGAGCTGGGGCCTGCCTCCCAAGAGAGCCCGCCCACACGCTCGCCGTTGACGTAGGTGTCGTCATGCTTGTCAATCGCGCCCAGGTGCAGTTCCAACGCCCGCCCGACCCAATCCGCGGGGATCGTGAGTGTACGCCGGAACCAGAACACGCCACTGCCGGCGTGGCCATGCGCCTGCCAGTGGCTGGGGATCGGCAGGCTGGACCAGTCGGCATCGTTGAAGTCGCCCGTCTCCCAACCGTTTGCCAAACCGGCATTCCCGGTGTCCAGCTTGGTAGCCACACGTTCCTCCCAGAGCGCCAAGGGCATGATCTGGCCCTGGTATTCCGGCGTAAAGACGCAGCTCTCGTACTGAGAGACCTCTTCCCGCCCATCGGCATGGCGCATCAACCCCTCACGGCTGATCCAGGCCTGCACACGGGAGCCGCCCCAGGCATTGCAGATGAGCCCGACCGGGACGCCCAGTTCCTTATGCAGCCGACGTCCGAACCACCCGCCCACCGCCGAGAAGGCCGCCAGCGCTGCCGGTGTGCCGACCTCCCACCTGCGATCCAACCCGCTCTGGCGTCCCAAGCGTGCCGGCGTGCCGACCGTCAGCATCCGCACCTGCGGCAGATGCTCGCTGAGGTTGTACACGCCACAATGCCGCAGCTGCCATTCCATGTTAGACTGGCCCGAACAGATCCAGACCTCACCCACCAGGATGTCGCGCACCGTGGCAGATCCGGAGGGCGCTTGGGCGGTTAAAACAAAAGGCCCACCTGCCGGCTGTGCCGGCAACCGCACCAACCAATTCCCATCCGGGTCAATCGTCGCCACCGCGTTCACGCCGGCGAGGCTCACGGTGACGACTTCACCGGCGAGACCCTTCCCCCAGACGGGAAGGGCCTGTTCACGCTGCAACACCGCATGATCCTGAAAAATTGGGGCAAATTGCATGATCTTATGCTCCTCCGCCATGACCCACCAACCACCCATACCCGGAAACGATCTGATGGGAACAGCCGCAAGAGTCTACCAAGCCAGACGACAACCGCCAAGCACAGGCCGACGATCAATGACTGGCCAAACAGAGCACCGCCAGTAGGCCCCCGGCCATGGCGCACGCCCAGCCATTGGCTCGCCACCCGCCTTCATCCCAGAGGCGCCGACCATAGCAGGTTTGCTGGGTGAAGGGGAGCCCGGGCCGGGATTCCCGACGCCCAGCAGCATCGAGCAGCAGGTGAATCACCAAGGTGGCCGCCACGGTCGCGCCGAACCAGGGCGCGCTAAGGCAGGCGGTCGCCGCAATCCCACCCGCCACAGGCCAAGCATGGCCGACACCTGCCACCAGTGACAGATCCCGGCATTCGAGGCGCGCGCCGCGGGCGCGCAGTTCCAGATCCACAGACCGGGTGGTGACCCGCAGCGGAAGCGGATGCAGGGGCACAAACTGTTCGTCCGGTCTGTCCCCTGGTGCGGCAGGGTGGACCCGCTCGGGCTTGCCGCCGGTCTGGTGGGCAAACAGTAGCCGGTGCTGCCGGTCGTAGTCGAGCTGGTACGGGGTGAATCCGCCCTGGCGGCTGGGCAGAGGGTTGCAGCGCAAAATACAGGGGTGCCCGCTGACACGTGCCTGTTGCATAGCCAGGCGCAAGCCATTGGCCATCGGGTCCGGCGTCGGGTCCAGCGGATCGGGGATCACCGTCAGATCAGGCTGCCGGCAAAGCTGCCGTGCCCACCAATCAATCAAGTCGGGCAGGAGCCCAGCCACCGCACCAGCCACCAGCGCAAGCGGGCGCTGAGGGCCTGCCACGACGCCGGCGGTGGCCATGCCGATCAGAAGTTGGGTGAGCGACCACATACGATGCGTTTAACTATACCCAAGACAAAGGGATTTATGCAATGTCTTCCGCCCGCGCCCCTGAACTGCGGAAGATTGCGGAAGATTGGGGGGGTGGATGCTTGGATGAATGAGATAACCGCGGAAACAAG
>CAYSHQ010000001.1:22498-26838 GCA_964430835.1 uncultured Lentisphaerales bacterium | reverse complement strand
AGGATGGCCTGCAGGTTGCCGGCCAGGGCCTGGCGGGCCTGGTCGCGTTCGCTCTTGGGAAACTCGTCGAGCAGGCGCGGGATGGCCAGCGCCGCGCTGGAGGCGTGCAGCGTGGTGAAGACCAGATGGCCCGTTTCGGCGGCCAGCAGTGCGATGCGCAACGTCTCGGCATCGCGGATTTCGCCAATCAGGATGATGTCCGGGTCCTGCCGCAGCACCTGCCGCAGCGCGGCACCGAAGCCGAGCGTATCGAGCCCCACTTCGCGCTGCGTGATGACGCTGCGGTCGTCTTCGAAGGTGTATTCAATGGGGTCCTCGACCGTGATGATGCGGCGCTCGTACTTGCGGTTGATGCTGCCGATCAGCGCGGCCAGGGTGCTGGATTTGCCTGAACCGGTGGCGCCGGACATGATGATGATGCCGCGCGGGGCATCCACCAGCGTGTTCAGCTTGTCGGGGAGACGCAACCCCTCAATGGTCGGAATGCGGGCCTTGACCAGACGGAAGACAATGGCCGGGGCCCCCTTGCCGTAGAAGACATTGACGCGGAAGCGCCCGATATTGGGCAGGAAGAGCGAGAAGTCCGCTTCATGCGTCTCGGCCAGCTTCCGGGTGGCATGCTCGGGGACGATCTCCTGCACGATCTCGCGCACGACCGCAGTGGAGAGCGGGTCATCCGTGGCGGGCTGCAAGAGGCTGTTGATGCGGAAGAAGGCCTTTTGCTCGGATTTGATGTGCACATCCGAGGCGCCGGTTTCAACGGCCAGCGCGAGTAGATCCTGGATGATGGACATGCGGAGCTCCTATCGCAAACGTGCAAAGAGTGCCAGACCGGCCCCGAGGAAGGTGAAGTTGGGGAGCCAGGCCGCGAGCCAGGGGACGAGGGCGATCTCCTTGTTCTTGGCGAGCAAGGCGCACCCCAGGGAGGTCACGTAGAAACCGAAAAAGAGCGCGATGGCCAAAAGCACCCCTTTGAAGACGCTCTGCCGGCCAGTGGCGATGCCAGCAGGGATGGCGAAGAGGGTGATGACGATGCAGGACCAGGGGAGAGCCAGGCGCGCATGGAGGTCGTAGAGGCGGCCGGGATCCTGCGTCTGGGGGTGCGCCTCCAGACGGGCGAGCATGTCGCGCACAGAGAGGAACTCCCACTCCTTCCCTTCGATCACGAAATCGCGCGGTTTCTCGCCGAAATGCGGCATCGGGCGGATGGAGAGCTGCAGTAGCGGGTTCGTCGGGGGCTTGACCGGGGTGCCCTGCTCGTTGAAGTAGCGGTATTGGGGGGAATAGAGCCACCAGAGGCCGTCCAGATACTCGGCGCGGCGACAGTCGATATCCACGATCTTGCGGCCGTCGGGACGCTCGATGGTGATGCGGACCCCCTCCAGCACGCCGGGGTTGCCCAGGTCCATGCGGTTGATGCGCCAGATGCGGCGGGCGGCGTAGTTGTAGTAATCCACCGCGCGGATGACGGCGGGGGGCGGTTGGAAGTTGCTGTCATCGGCGCGGTGCGCAAATTCGCGGCCGTGCGGCACGTAGAACTCCTGGTTGAGCGCGCAGCCGATCGCCGCCACGGCGGCCACGGCCAGGATGGGGGTCACGATCGTGGCGTAGCTGAGCCCGTTGGCACGCATGGCGATGATCTCGCTATGGTGGCAGAAGCGCCACATCGTATAGAGCGCCGCCAGCATCAGGGAGGCCGGGAGCAGCCAAACCACATAGGGGGACATGTAGGCGATCAGGAAGTGCGCCATAAACCCGGCCGAAACGTGCGCCTCCGCCATCTTCTTGAACGAGGCGAAGAGCGTGCAAAGCACGTACAAGCCGTAGAAGGTGCCAAAACAGTAGGCAAAAGGGAGCAGGAACTCGCGCAGAACGTATTTCTGAATGATCTTCATGACGGGCAACAGCCTTGTTTATCCCAAAACGGCCGTCCTGTCGCAATCAAATGTTTTTTTGGGAGGGTTTCAGGTTTCAGGGTTCAGGGGGGGCGATTCCGACCCCGACCCCGATCTGGCTCAACCCAGTATTATGTAACGTTGGACGTTGGGCGCTGGGTGTTGGATGTTGAAATCTAGCGTAACACGCTGCTTACCAACTACATCAATAACTTCATTGCGCTTCTCAGCGTAGCAGCTCGTGCGCGCCCGGGCCCCTGCCCTCTACAGAAAGCAGCAGTGCGCTGATTTTCTTTGTTGGTTTTTGACTGCAGCGGTGGATATTAGAGACAGGGCCGGTGCTTGCTCTGTGCGCATAGCAGCGATACCCCATGCGTTTTCTGGTAGGCAGGATGGTGAAAAACAGGCTTGCATCGGTAATCCGTTCATCGTATCTTTAACTGCTTATGGCGTAATCTTTTTTTTGTTGCGGCCTAATGCTTCCGGAAGGGTCCCCATCATGGCGAAGCAGAACAACAGCGAATCGACTCGGAGCGCAGCTAAAGCGGGCGCGGTATTGCTGTTCGCTGCGGTCTTGGTGGCGGCCTATTTCGGCTGGCGTCCCGCGCCGGTGCGCACGCTGCCGCCCCCGCCCCCGCCCCCGCCCGCGCTGCCCGTGCCAACCGTTGTGAGCACGTCTCAGACGCGCGCCGCAGCGGAGCTGAGCCGACAAATCGACGTCATCGAGCAGCAGCGGCAGGTGATCGAACGCACGCGGCAGACCGCGTTTCAGCAGTTCGTGGCCGCCCGCGCCAGCGCGGCCGCAACCAATGACTTCCTGGTCGCGGAACTACAGAAACTCCAACAGCAGTTGAGTGCCGCCATCGAGGCGCATCCTGCGATGGTGGCCCGCCGGCAGCAGATGCAACGGTTGCTGGATGAGATGTACGTAACCGATACCAACTCGGCGGCGGTCTTGACCGGCTTACACGCCAAACAGGCGGCCGGCCGTACTGTCATTGAGACGTTCAAAAACGACGCCATGGCCGCCCACCGGGCCGCCCGCGAGAAATTGATCCAGGAGATGGGCGTGACGAACCTATGGAAAATGACGCCTGAACAGGCCGAGCGGCTGGGAAAGCTGGACGCCGAAAATGTTAAGGCGCTAAGGGAGTTTGCCGCGAAGGAACGCAAGCTCGAAGCAGAGCCGTCGGATGAGGAGCTGGAGCTCAAACGTACCTTCCAGCAGTTGCGCAGTGAGATCACCGCCCGCAGCGCGAAGTATAAAAATTTGTACGAGGAGCTGCCGGCTTTTCGCAGCCAGTTGCGCGCGACGGATCCGGCGCTAGTCGCTTTGGATAGCCAGCTCTCACAGCTGGATGCCCAGCGACAGGCGCTGTTGAATAGCAACCCCGCTGCGACAGAAGCGCATCGGCAGGTTGAGGAACTCAAACAGCAGCAATTGGATATCGCGAACCAGTTGCGGCTGTTGAAGATACAATTACTGCGCGTCACCTCCAATGGCGTACGGACAGCGGATGGCCAGAACGGGTAGAAGGTTCGTCAGGGTTTACCGGGTTGAGGGCAGAACATGAGAAAATCACCAGTTAGTGCAATTGTGGCCTTAGGTCTCGGGGTGCTGCTCAGCGCGTCCCTGCGCGGATGGGCCGTAGAGGAAATCCCCAGTGCGAAAACCCTCTTTTTCAACACCTATGCCCCCAAGGTGGGCGATGGCGGGATGTCAACCCAGGTGGGTGATGTGCGCAACGCCGTCGAAACGATCTACGAGGGGTGGTGGCGCGAAGCTTCGTACTGGCGGTCCAACCCGACGAATGGTGCCAGGGTACGCGGCTTTAACATGGAGACGAAGACCTATGGCGAGAGGCCGATGCAATGGCCCAATGGTCTGGGCACCGGTATGGCTGCCCCCGCGAATCTTGCACGCTGTGGTGATATTAATTTGGAAGGTGTGGCTGGGCCCCCAGAGCACCCCGGTCAACTCCATGGCGGCATCGGTTCCTTGATGGATAACGTCTGGACGCCGGGCGAGAGTTTCACCGATTCAATGCAGCCCGCCGGCACCAGCAACGCGCCTCCGGATGGTGAATTTGCCTTGGTCGCGCCCGATGAAGACTGGTGGAATTGCATCAACAACTCATCGTATTCCTATTCCGATGTACGTAATTCCTTGACAAAGCTTCCTCCGACACCCTCGATACGGGGCGAGTACTATGCCGACTACTACAACAATACACTCGTGTCTGGGACGAACTCGCGCGTGAGGGAGGTTGGCTTTGATACGAATGTGCTTCTCTGGGTGGCCGACTCGGCCAAAGGGATTAACTATCCGGTCCGACTCTCGGAGCTTACACTCCTCACGGCGAAATTTTTCTATCCCGCCCCTACTTCCTATGTCGCGAGCGTGACCAATGAAGTGGTCGTTTGGACCAATAAAATTTTCCTGCC
>CAYSHQ010000001.1:0-22398 GCA_964430835.1 uncultured Lentisphaerales bacterium | reverse complement strand
ATCCAATCCAGGTCACGATTTCAAACACAGTCGTCACGACCAATACCTTTGTCCAATTGTATGGCACGGGTTTGGTCGTGGTGGTGACTAATATTAACGGCACGGTCGTCACCAATTCTGGCTATTATCATGGCGATTTCAGGCATACGTTGGTGACGCCGGATACCAGTACCACCATCAATGTGAGTGTACCGTTTGACACGCTGTTTGAGTACAATGTTGACAAAAATGGCTACCCGCTCGTGTACCGCGCCCGGGGGAACGGGCTCGTGGTTACCAATGAGGCAGGGCCGGCTTGGGCCGTCTACAAGAGTTATCTCTTGCTCCAGAATGTGGAGCCCTATCTCAGTGGCACGCCGGTCAAGGACCGTTTCTATCAGGTGGCCAATACGCCGAGTGGCGATGCCGCATCCTATCCCTATGAGCTGCCGCCCTTTTATACCGGCACGAACAGCGTGATTAATAACGCTCAATATCGCCTCTGCTTCATCTATGTGCCGATCTATCAGGCGACCGAACTCTGGGGAAAACAGCTCACGACCAACGGCTCTTGTGTGCTCTACACCGACTTTGTCGGCAAGTTCACCAACCTCCATAACAAGGTGGTAACCGAATACAAAGCCGATGACCAATGGACGCGGGGCCATGATCACGAGCCCTACCAAGACTTTCTGTCCTGGAACCTGCCTTTCTCAATCACGGGCGGACGTATCGATGGGGTCGTGGGCGTGAACACGAATGGGGTCTATCATGACGGCGCAACGCCGTTGGGAGACCACCTGTGTACCCCTGGGGCCATGAATCCCATCACGTTTGACGAATACCGCAACTACATTAACAATAATTATCCCGGCGATTGCGATTCCTTGATAGATCGCTGCGGCAATGGGCGCTACGATGGACCCGATAACTGGGGCAGTTTAGGCGCGAGTACCGAGGATGCGCCCAAGAAATACCAACAATCGGGCTTCCTACTGTTACCGACGGCGATGTCGCCGGATGGTTATGGGGTGAGTGGCTGGTCGGGTAGCTTTGCGGATTGGTGGGTAGAGGCTTTTCGTTCCAATAACGGGGCGGAGCCGAACGCCACTCCGTCCTGGGTGTCCTCGATCCCCGCCCTGTCGGTCTATATCTCCCCCACCAACGTGCCGCTGACCATCACCACGAATTTCGCCAGCGGCCAACCGGTGCTTGAGTATGGAGCGGTCAGCTATCCACTCAACGGCAACTGGGGCTATATCTCCCCGGCGGAGTTTGCGGATCTCCCCTCGTCGCTCTACCATAGGGGCGGCGACGGCACGTTGGGCGAGGATACCGACCCGTGGTCGTGGAATATGTATGGTGCCGATCGCGGGCAAAACAACCCCGCGCGGCGTAATATGGGTCCTGGTGACTTAGCGTATCCCGCCGCTGGCCCTCGCGCGTACGATATTCAAGGCACGGATGGCATGGATGCTGGTAACCAGCTCAACGTCGAATGGCTCACGTGGCGTATCGATGGGAGCTGCTACACCGGGCCGCGCGGCGGGGGGCTGGGTGCCGATCCCGAGGCAGGCGTTGCCTATAGCGGGGATCACCGCGATGTGAATCTGGATGGCTGCATCGACCTGGGCCAATGTGTACCCCTCAAGAGTGGTAACTACTCGGTGGATGCTATTATTGGTACACCGGATGGCGGCCGCCTAACCGAGTATCCGTACAACTGGCAGCGTTACTTCGAAGACTGCGTCGAAGCGTGGGACCATGTCGAGGACTTTGGCGCGATCAAGCGCAATAATACCCCAGCCAGCAGCATGGCCGAGGCGATCATACAATGTCCGAGCTCTTACGAGTTGGCGGACGGTACCCAGATGACGAATTATCTTACTGGGACGCTGCTCTCTGTGGGCGGCGCCTTCAATACCTCTGACCCCTACCAGTTTGATGCAGATTCCGATGATCTCTGGATCGAAACGACTGGCGATAACAAGTATACCGCTGAGACGATCATTAATAACGGATCAACGAACCGGCTCGTCAATGGTACGGCAGCCACAGGTGTTTTGAACGCGCGGTATGTGGACCTGGATGGAAATGGCGAATTCTCGGGCGGGGACTTTGCCTGGTATGATGCCAACAGCAACGGGCTTTACGATGCCGACGTAGTTCTAACAGACCCACACATCGAGTTGGCCGATGGTGTGGGCGGTAGGCGGATTAATGGCGTCTCGCCCTGGCCCGGCGTCAACGGACCACCGCGCCTCTGCTATCAGGACGTGAACGCAAACGGTATCCCGGATCTTGGAGACAACTACTGGATCGAGAATCGGACGAATAATACCAAGAACGCTTTCGTCTATGATATGAAGACGGATCAGCGGATCTATACCGCACCTGGCGCGAATGATCTGATCTATGACGGCGTGGCGGGGTACTACGCCAGCAATGCCTGCTATCGGCAGTACGGACGTGACCTGCCAGGGATGGATGTGGGCTATGTGCCCGGTGATCCGGTCTGGCTGGATACGATGGTGGGGGGTAGTAACGGGGTCGTAGACGCCGAAGATGCGGTGCAGGCGCCACGCGGTCTTGCGATCCTCGGGTATCCCGGCGCCGAACGTTACCTCTTGATGGTTGGCATGGGCTCGACCCTGCCTAACGGTTCGTGGGGGTTGTCCAATGTCTGCTATTACAGCGTGTCGAGTTTGCCGTATGCGCGTTTGTCGCATGACGTCTGGCTGGATGCGAACAGCAACCGGCTCTACAATTGTGAAACGGTTTTGATCGGGAACCCTTCTCCCGCAGGGCCAGTGGGCACCGAGCTGCAGCGGGTCGCTTGGCTGGATTTACCTAATCGGTCAGGACAATATGGCACCTATGATACTCTTACGGTTATCGAGGGTGGGGGCCCAGGGGGTGCGGATATTAGGGTTGGCGATGTGCTATGGGTTGATGTCAATGGCGATGGAAAGTACACGCGGGGGAGCAGTTACACGATTCCGATCTACTTCATGGGGTGGGTGGAACCGGCCAATGTGTGTGATGTCGGGCCGCACCTTTCGGGCGGTAGTTATAACGTACCCACGCGGGATGGGGTGCGACTAGGCGGGCTCGCCCATGCGTGGGATGCAGGCCTTGGTTTTGCAGGCCCCGCGCATGAACAGGGGCATGAGTATATCGGCTGGCCCGACTACTACGACTACAACGTCTCGGATCCGGATGTGGATCACTACCCGATTGGCGCCTACGATTTGATGGCACAGGGTGGCTTAGTCCATGGTATTGGCAGCAGCAAAAGCGCTGCGAACTGGGTGCAGCTGCAGAACCTGAACACGTTGCTGCGTGGTCCCAACAAGGGGCGGCAAACGGTGTTGCTCTATCCGGCTGAACGTACGCCCGACCAGTACTATCAGTTTACCAATCCACGCGCGTCGAACGAGTCGTTTATCTTCTGGTATAACGCGGGTATTTCGCCCTATTCGCGTTTCACCGGTACGAAAGGGATCATCATTGAGCACACCGACGGCGGCAATGTGTATGGGGCACCGTGGCAGCAGCGCTCTAATGCGCGTTTCCAGTCACACATTGTCCAGGCGGATGGCCGCTACGACATGGAAGATGGCACCAGCAGTGGGGATGTGGGCGACATGTGGGGGCCCAGCAAGAAGTTCTTCAGTGAGAATACCCAACCGCCGGCTCGCTGGTGGAGCCAGCAAGAGGCTGGCTTGCGTATTCTGGATATCCGCCTGCCTGCCAATCCGCAGGACCCGGCGGAGGTCGATTTCGAGATGGTGAGCACGACGAATCTCTGGTATTGGACCGGCCCGCTGGGCGCGGGTGCGGCGGTCACGGCGCCGGTCGGCGCGCCGGCCAACAACAGCAGTGTCCTCTCAGCCACGGCCTCGCGCTCTGCGGCGCCGGGTACCGGCAGCGGCGCTGGGGGCGGCTTCTTTAACGTCCGGGCGGGCGGGAATCGCGGGGATTCCACCGCTAATGGCGTGCCGGATGCCTGGACCACCTACTGGTTTGGCCAATATCAGAATCCGCTGGCGTTGGTCACGCCGTCGTCGGATTGGGATGGTGACGGCCTCTCGGATTATGCGGAATGGCTCGCGCGCCTCAATCCGATCGATCAGTGGTCGTGGTCGCTGTCCGGTGATAAATCGCGAACGGATTCGCAGTCGGATATCGATGGCGACGGCATCTCGAATCTCGATGAATTTAAAAAGGGGCTCAACATGCGCGAGCCCGACAGCGATGATGATGGCCTGAGCGATTTCTATGAGGGCGATGGGACGCAGCCCAAGGTGGATATGACAGGGCCGGGCACGAATAAGGTGCGCCGGATTACCAGCCCGCTCTATTCACGTTCGCCGCTGATTGAGCGCTGCCTGCATCTGACCGCAGCGGATCGGCTGGCCATACCGTCCTGGGAGAATAACGACTATACGCGCTTTAACACCACGGACTGGACCATTGAAGTCTGGGTGAAGTTGGACTCATCGAATGAGACCGGTGTGGTGGTTACCCGCACCAATGCCCAACGCGCGGTCACGTTTGAGCTCGGGCTGGTCGGCAATCGGCCGTATACCCGCTTTACGACGGATGGTGGCAATCAGTATCGACTCGCGTTGTTGGACAGCGCCGATTCGTTGGCGTCCAATACCTGGTATCACCTGGCCGCCACGTACAATAATCAGGGTGGCGCGCTCTGCATCTATGTCAACGGGGTGATGGTCAATACGACCATGGCTTTGGAAGCGCCGGGCGGTGGCCTGCCGAACATGTTGAACGGTTCGATGCAGACCGGCAGCGTGCAGTTGGGCGGCGGGTGGAACGGCTGTGTGGATGAACTGCGCATCTGGTCCCGCGCGCGCACGGCTGACCAGGTTGCCAAGGAATACAACACGATTATTAATACGCCGTGGCTCCCGGGCCGGGCCGTTTCGGGTGGCGCGATCGTGCCGATTACTACCTTGGTGAATTCCACGGGGAATGACGGGTCGCTCATCTGCAACCTGCGCTTTGATGATAGCGAAAATAGCACCCATACCAATCGGCTGGATGGCACTGTCCATGCTGCGGGGATCGAGGATTGGGTCCATCCGCTGGGTCCGAACGAAGGGGTGTATTGGAATCGCCTGCCGGATAGCAGCTTGTCCTATGGCTATTGCGTGCGTCTTACCGGTAACGCTACGTTCACAACCAATGCGCCCGCACTCAAGCTCTCCAGTGCGCAACTCATGCCGATCGATGACTTGAATGAGGACGGCATTGCGGACTGGTGGCAGGCACTCTTCTGGGCTAACTTCGATCCGCTGCTGGCAGGTCCCTGGGACGCGAACAGCGATGGCGATAATGACGGCCTGTCCAACTACGAAGAGTATTCGTTGGACTACAATCCGCTCTCGCAGGACGCGAAGCGCAGTAGTGGTGAGGCCGGGACCGACGATGCCAGCTATGACAAGGATGGCGATGGCGTGGCGGACTGGGACGAAGTCGTCCTGTACGGTACCAACCCCTTGGATCGTGATACCGATGACGATGGGCTCAGCGATGGTGAGGAAATCCTGGCGTTCACGAATCCGATGGAATCGCGCAGCCCGCTGACGCTGCGTGCCCTGGTTGTCACGAATACGGCCGTGCTGGCCATGCCAGAAGGGGCCGCGGCCTCGGCTGCACGCTTCTCGTTAGCTACTTGGACGGTCGAATTCTGGGTCAAACTGGATCAGACCAATACCACGGGCGTGCTCATGAGCCGCGCCTTGACGGGTGCCCAAGTCTTTACCAACTGGGCCGTGGCGATTTCGAACAACGTCCTCTCCACCTACTTCCAAACGCGGGCCGGGGACATTGTGCAGGTGGGCGGTGGCCAAACCCTACCCAGCAATCAGTGGGTGCATGTGGCGAGCGTGTTTGATCCGGCACGCAACACCATGGAGTTGCTGATCAATGGCGAATCGTTTGCGGCACTGGCGACGCTGGCCAGACCGGCCTTTGGTCTCGGGCAGGCCACGATTGGACCGATCTCGGGGCGCGCTGTGATCGACGAGATTCGCATTTGGAATGTCGCGCGCTCGCGGCAAGAACTGGCCACGTTTGCCAGTGAATTTATGCCGTGGAACGACACCGCTTCGCTGGTTGCCGCACAGGGGCAGCGTAACTTGCTGGAGCGCATGCGGACTACGGGCGGCAACTTCAAGATGTTTGCGGGTAATACGTATGAGTATATCGACACGCCGATGGGCTATACGCAGGCCGTGGCGTATGCAGCCGCGCTGGGCGGCAGGCTGCTCAGCATCAACAACTCCGCCGAAAACAGCTTCGTGTGCAGCATTGTGAATTCCAATGCTCCGGTTATTTGGCTGGGGATGTCGGATGCCAGTAAGGAAGGGTCGTGGACCTGGATGGATGGGACCACCCCCACGGTGAACAGCTTCGCCAATTGGGGCACCTGGCGCGCGAGCAGCAATTCGGCGCTGATTGTTGAGCCGAGCGGTGGCAGCGCCTTGAATTTCGCCTCCCTGATGGCCACGGCGCGCCCAGCGCAGGGCGTTCTGGCGGGCACCTGGTTCGCGGCCTCCGGCAACGCGGCGTTGCCGTTTGTGGTGGAATATGGCGTCATGGATATCGCGGGCCTGCTGGCCTGGTATCCGTTCGACGACGGCACGTCCGCGGCGGCGACGGCGGGCGCCGAAGACTACATCCATCTGCTTGATTGGAGCTACGCCATCAAGGGGGGGACCACCACCACCAATGCGGTGAATATGATCGGCTTTGAGGATCTGGATCAGGATGGACTCCCCGACTGGTGGGAGCGCCTGCATTATGGCTCACTGTTGGCCGATCCGCAGGATGATGACGATCCCGACGGCTTGATGAATTTGTATGAGTATTACTGCAACACCAACCCGTGGGACGCTGAGACCGACGGGGATGGCGTGCTGGATGTCGATAAGGACTTTGATGGCGACGGACTCAAGAACCTGGATGAGCAGACCCATAATTCTGACCCGCGCCTGCGCGACACGGATGACGACGGCTACAGCGATCTGGCCGAAAAAGTGACGGGCACCAATCCCGCGAGTCCCATGAGCCCGCAGGTCTCACGTGCGCTCTATCTGAGTGGTACGGCCAGTTCCTATCTCGCGCTGCCGACCATGGGCGAGCTGCGCTTTGGCCTGACCAACTTTACGTTGGAAGCCTGGGTTCGTCCCAACACAGCGTTCTCCGGGCCTTGCACGTTGCTCTATCGCGAGATCGAGCCGGGTGTGACCAACTACTTCCTGGGATTGGACGCCAGCGGTCACCCGGTGGCTGGGTTTGGTACCAATACGCTGAGCGCCACGAATACGCTGGTCGCGAACGGGTCGAACTGGACGCATCTGGCCGTCAGCTACGTGGTGCAGGGGCAATTCTTGCGTATTTATGTCGATGGCGTAGAGAGCGCCAGTAAGATCTGCTCGTACAACCCGCGGCGCAGCGGCTTGGGGCCGGTGGTGGCGCGCGTGGGACAAGGGTTTGCCGGGGCGATCGACGATGTGCGCATCTGGAACACGGTACGTAGTGCCAGCCAGATCAAGGGGAACTTGGATCGCACGTTGACGGGGAGCGAGAGCGGCCTGGTCGCCTACTACCGTTTTGATGACGGCACCGCGTTCGAGCCGGGTTTGGAAGGTACGAGTCGGCGCGCGGGCTGGCTGCAGGGGCAGGTGCAGGACTTTGCCTCGGCTTATGATCAGGATTGGCTGCAGAATTGGCGGCATGCGGCCACGCTGGCCGGGAATGCCATCCTCACCAATGTGACTGCGGCCGGCGGCGCGCCCATGGAGGTCATTGTCGATACAGATCACGATGGCTTGCCGGATTGGTGGGAGATCCTCTACGCGTGCGGCGGACTGAACCCCAACGTCACCACGGGGAATGCGGGCGCCGATGGCGATGTCGACAGTGACGGCATATCCAACATGCAGGAGTACCTGGCCAACAGCAGCCCCTGTGTGCCGGATTACCTGACGGTCACACCGATGCCGATTACGGTGCAAGTGGGGCATAGCGCGATCCTGACGATCTCGCGGCCAGCCGCCATGGCGGCGTCCAACTTGACCTATGTGCTCATGAGTAGCGACACGTCGCTCTTTACGGTGGATGCCCCCAGCGTCTCCATGGCACCGGGGGTCACGAACGCGACCGTTACCATCCGCGGCGTGGCCTTGGGCGAAGGCTTGGGGTTGCACGACGGTATTCTGATGATGGGTGGCCAACAGGTCGTGGTGACGGTGGTTAATGGTACCGGCCTGCTGGTTGGCATGGATGCAGATGCCCACGATAACGTGGCCGCGGGTGACACGGTGACGATGTGGGTCCAGCGGACTCGCAGCACGGTGGCTATGCTGCAAGAGCCGCAGACTGTCGCGCTCTGGTCGTCTGATGCCACCGCGCTACAGGTGCCCGCGAGCGTAACGATCCCTGGTGGCAGCGACATCGGCTTCTTTACGGCCTCTGGGTTGCGCGTGGCGACGAATGTGCTGGTAACGGCGGCTGCCGTCGGGTACCCGGTTGGGTACAAGACCATTTCGATCGAGCCACCTACCATCACTGCCTGGCAACAGGGGCTGGCGGTATCGCGCGTCATGTTGCAGGCCGGTGCCTCCGGGACGTTTGATCTGCATCGACCGATTGACCAGGTCGGCGCGGCGTTGTCCCTGCAGGTGGCGCTGCTGGGTTGGACCGGCACGGCTACCTTCGAGCCCCAGATCTCGATCGTGAGCGTGAGTTTGACGCCGGGCGCCCTGGCGGCGAACGTCAACTGGACGAGCAACGCGATTACGGTGGCGTCGGGAAGCTGGACGAATGAGATCCCCCTCTTTGTCCATAATGGCCTCGACAGCGATCTCGACGGGTTGACCGATGCGACTGAGGTGAAGACGCACACGGATCCGCGCCATGCCGATTCGAATGGCAACGGCGTGGGCGATTACTACGAGGACTATGATGGCGATGGTCTGAGCAATGGCGACGAGCAGGACCTCTTCGGGACCGATCCGGCGCTGGCGGATACGGACGATGACGGCTTTGCGGATGGTGCCGAAGTGGGCGCCAGCTCGCCGACCGACCTCGCCGCCTACGGCGTGACGAATCGCGTCACCGGACCGACCGACTCGTTGAGTCCGTGGATGCCGCGCAGTCTGGTGCTGGGTGCGACGAATGTGCCCAACGGCTATACGGTGTCGTCGTCCGATCGGTTTACCTTTACGGCGGTCACACGCGGCGGCCCGGTCGTGACGATTAGCGCGCCGGCCGAGGGCGCGCAGATTGCGGTGCGCTATGCGGCCGTGCAGGGATCGGTCTCCTCCGTGACGTCCTTGAGCCGTGTGCGGTTGTATAATAACGACCTCTATGTGGCTGATTTGACGCTGGATGCCGCGCATGCGTTTAACTACACGGCCATCATCCGTTCGGGGGTCAACAAGCTCACCGTCGTGGCGGTGGATACCGAAGGGCTGGTGGGTACGGCCACTGTGACGATCACGGGTACCTTTGCACCGGCCGATATCCGTGTAACGCAGGAATGGGATCAGCGCGGCGACTTGGATACGTGGCTGATCGATCCGCTGGGACGGCATATGGGGTGGACGTCCAGTGGTCCTGGGCTGCCGGCGGATGCCGGCCCGAGTATGCGTATTCCTGGCTCGTTCCTCGACATTGATGATATTCCGGGCGTGGGTCCGGAGAACATCACCGTGGCGCGGGGCTTTGCCACGACGGGGGTGTACAACGTCTGGATGGATAACTATTCCAATCGTAGCCAGCCGAATTCGCGCGTCCGCGTACTGATCAAGGAAGGCCAACCGGGCGAGAAGTATGTGGAGTTTGGCCCCCAGCCCATGCCGGTCTCGGATGGAAATGGCAACAACGCGCTGGCATGGTGGCATACGACCGATATCAACTGGCCGGATGGCACCATGAGCCCGCCGGGAACGCCGGTCTCGGGCTCTTCCGATCAGACGATCTCGGATGAAGGGATCGGGCTTAATGCGGCCAAGGGCTGGACTATTGAGGCTTGGATCAAGCTGGGCAACGCCAACCAGAGTGGTGCCATTGCGCGGTATGCGCTGAACAACAGCAGCACGAATGCGTTCGTGGCGGGTATCTCCTCCAACCGGCCGTACCTGATGGTGCGCGGGGCGGGCGGGGCGGCCTACGAACTGCTGGGCAATCCGTTGCCGACCAATGAATGGGTCCATTTGGCCTTTGTGTACGGCGAAGGTCACAAAGCGATCCGCATTCATGAGAATGGCATGCTGATCGGCGCGCGCGAAATGCTGGAGTCGCGCAATGTGCAGAGCGGCAGCTTGTCTTTGGATGCGCCCCTGGTGCTGGGCGGCGTAACCAATCGCTTCACACAAGCCAAACTCGACGAGCTGCGTTTCTGGAATCTGGCCCGCAGCGGTGGTTTGATTAGCGAGGGAATGCATGCCTTTATGGACGATGCCGTCTCGCTCGTGGCCGGCTATCATTTTGATGACGGCGGCTTGACCATCGAGGATGTGAAGCATCCGAATGATGCCACGTATGCGTTGTCGGGGCCGACCAATCTGGTGACGGATGCCAAACCTGGCTTGGATGGGATCTGGGGTACGGCGGATGACATTCCGGTCGGCAACGGCGCCGATGGGCAGAACGATGCCGTCACGGCCACCGATTGGGCGCCCGTCTATGGCCTGCGTGATGCCGACGACAATGGCCTGCCGAACTGGTTCCAGCAGCTCTATGCCGTGGTGGAGCCCTCCGGCGACCCGGATAATGATGACCTGAATAACCTCTATGAGTTCTGGTGCGGCACCAATCCGCTCGAGCAGGACACGGATGGCAACGGCACGCCGGACGGCGAAGAGGACTTTGATAGCGATAGCCTCAATAATGCCACCGAGCAGGAAGCCGGCACGGACCCACGTCTGGCGGACACGGATGACGATGGCCTGGCGGATGCGCTGGAAGTGCGCTACGGCATGGACGGTGCGGATGCAGCCAGCCCTGTACAGACCGGCGTGCTGCGCCTCGATGGCCAGGACAACAGCTATGTGCTGGCGGCACCGGATGCTCAGCAGGCTTTGAGCTCGTTCGATCTCTCGGCTTGGGTCTTCCCGACCAGCCGGCCCAGCGGTACCGCGGAGATCGTGGCGCGGCAGGTGGCGGAGGGGCGGTATAACTACTGCCTCGGCCTCACGTCCAACTATGTGCCCTATGTCCAGTTTGCCACGGCTACCACCAATGTCACCTTGACTGCGCCGGAGCTGTCAGCCCTGCCAGCTAACCAGTGGGGCCTGGTCCGGGCGATCTTCGATGCCAGCAGTGGCAAGCTCTCGCTCTATCAGGGGAGTGCCACGGAGATGCAGAAGCTGGTGGCGTCGGCCATTACGGAACTGCGGCCGCTGACGATGGGGCTTGGGCCGGTGTCGTTGCGCATCGGTCGTGGCTTCGCGGGTATGTTGGATGATGTCGCGGTGCGTGGTGGCGCGGTTACGGTGCTGGAGTACCACTTCGATGACAGCACGGCGGCCGCAGCCACAGGCGTAAGCAATTATGTCGCGGCAGCTCGCTACTATGGCAGCGGGCGTCAGGGGTGGGCGCAGGGTGGGCAGGTGCAGAACAGCGCCTTCCCGGCCGACTGGGCGCAGCACTGGATCCATGCGGGTACCTTGGTGGGCGGTGCCACGAACTTCTGTAACTTCAGTACGGAAGAGAGTGAGTTGCCGGGCACGGTGGACAGTGATGGCGATGGCCTGGCCGATTGGTGGGAGCGTCGCTTTGGTTTGAACCCGTACAGTGCCGATAGCTTTGGCGATGGCGTACGGGATGACGCGCGCGACCTCTCCGGCAGTGGCCTGACGTGTGCCTACCTCTACCTGATGGATGCGGACGGCGTGATCCGCGCGGATCCGCGCAACCCGCTGGACCTGACGACCGGCCTTCTGCTGGGCGACGAACTGGCACCCGTCTATGCGTCGGGTGCGACGAACGGCCTGACCAACGCGGAGAAGGTGCGCTATGGCCTGCACCCGTTGCGCGCGGATACGGATGATGACGGCATCTCGGATTATGCCGAGGTGAAAAATGGCACGACGTTC
Organism: uncultured Lentisphaerales bacterium; assembly: GCA_964430835.1. Lineage (GTDB taxonomy): Bacteria > Verrucomicrobiota > Kiritimatiellia > RFP12 > CAIWXQ01 > CAIWXQ01. Next base: position 10,288 of record CAYSHQ010000001.1, on the reverse strand, counting down.
ACACTGCCCAACGCGTCGCTGTCGCCTGCCCGCAGCGGAGCGCTCAGGCTGTCGAGCGCCGGGTACGTGGAACTGCCGGCCAATCAGACGCGTCTGGCCTGCGATGGCGCCTGGACTGTGGAAGCATGGGTGAACCCGGATCCTGCCTTCAATGGCAATGGCCGCGTGATCCAACGTGCGCTTGGTACGACGGTCAACTATGAGCTGGGCTTTACCAACCACTTGCCTTATGTGCGCGTGGCGGGGGTCTTCCATGGTGTGCCCTATATCCGGGAAGCCACTGGTGCGACGGGGCTGAGCCGGAGTAACCAGTGGTTCCACCTGGCTGGTGTGCATGATGTGGAAGCCGGTGAGTTGCGCCTCTATGTGGACGGGCGTCTGGCGGCGCATACGGAGGTGGGCGTGTTGCCGTCGCTGGCTTATGGCACAGCTGCGGCCGTGGTGCGGGTGGGCGAAGGCTTCCGTGGCTTGCTGGATGAAGTGCGCATCTGGGCGGAGGCCGAGAGCGTGGCCAGTCTGGCGGCTGGCGCCTACCAGACCTACGAAAACATGGTCAATGGACCGGCGCTCTACTACCGGTTTGACGACGGGCCGTTTAACGTCAGCGGCACGGACACGGTCGCGACCAATCAGTTCGGCCTGGCGATCAACCGGGTCGAGGACTTTGCCGCGCCGGCGGCCGACTGGCTGAACAACTGGGCGCATGCCGGCCTGCTGAGGGGTGATGCGATGTTGGTCACGACCAATACCCCCATCGCCGCGACGCAGTTTGTGGACCAGGACTCGGATGAACTACCTGACTTCTGGGAACTCGCCGCCTATGGCTCGATCGCGTCGTACACGGGCCTGGATGACTCTGACAGCGACGGCTTGAACAACTACTATGAATACCGTGCCTGTCTCAATCCGCTGGCCGCTACCACTTTTGGCGGGACGGTGGGCGATGCGCAGCTGGATGCCGATGGCGATGGCTTGGCCAATAGCCTCGAACAACAGCTCGGCACCATGCCAGACTTGCGCGATACAGATGATGACGGTACGGATGACTATGCCGAGGTCATGGGCACGGGCACGCGTGCGGGCATGACGGATCCGCTCAGCTCGCTCAGTCCGCTGGCCAATCGGTCCCTGGCCTTGACTGGCAATGCGCGCGTGCTTATTCCGCCGCAGGCCCGGCACGCCATGGACGAGCAATTCACGCTGTCGGCTTGGGTCAGGGCGACGAATGGTGCCGACGGCATTGTCGTGGCGCGCACGCTCTCGGATGGCTTGGTCAATTATGAGCTGGGTGTGGCCAACCGCTCCGGCCTGCTCCGTCCATATGTCCGGTATAGCGTGCTGACCAACGGCGTGGCTGGCGAGGTTCGGGTAGAGGCCAACCAGCCGGGCACGGTGATGTTTAACGGCACGAATCGCTTTGCTCTGAGCGCGCCGCTAACGTGGACGCATCTGGCGGCTTCGTATCAGGCAGCTTCGAATACGCTGAAGCTCTTTGTCGACGGCGAGCTGGTTGCCTGGCGCAGCGATGCGCACCAACCGCCAGTGACCGGCGCGGGTGCGAACATGGCGCTGGGCGGTGAGCTGACCATCGGTGGCGGTAGGCTGAATGCCAATGGCGTAGTGGTCGGCGGCTTCGAAGGGTTCCTGGATGATGTGCGCATCGCCGCGTATGCCTATAGTGGCGATGCCATCCGGCAGATGGCCGGTGGGCAGCAGGTCAGCTTCAGCAATGCCACCGCTGCGGTCTGCGCTACTCTGGGCGCTATGAGTCAGCATCCGACCATCCCGGCGCAGGGGCGCAGGGCGGGCGCGACGACCAATGAACTCATCGTGGGGTTGAAGTCGACGGTCAGCAGCCTGGCCGCCGCGCCGCTGGCGAAGTCGTTTGCCGGTGTGAGCGTGCTGAAGGACTTCAACATCATTCCGGCGCTGCATGTGCGGATCACCGACGGCAGCGACATGGCGGCTAAGATGGCCGAGTTGCGCGCGGACAGCCGCGTGGCGTACGTCGAGCCCAATATCGCCCTGCATCTCTTAAATACCACGCCGAATGACCCGCTCTTCCGGCAGCAATGGGCGCTGCGTAACTTGGGCACCAATGGACCCGGCGGCGGGGTAATCGGCGCGGATATCGATGCGCCTACGGCGTGGGATATCAGCCATGGCAAGGCGTCGGTCGTGGTCGCCGTGATTGACTCGGGCATCGATTACAACAACCCGGACCTCAAGAACAATATGTGGAAGAACCCGGGCGAGATTGCGGGGAACGGCGTCGACGATGACGGCAACGGCTACGTGGACGACGTCTACGGCTATGACTTCGGCGCCGGCGATGCCGACCCGATGGACGATGTGGTGGGCCACGGCACGCACTGCGCGGGGATTATTGGCGCCAGCGGTAATGACGGCGCGGGCCTCTGCGGTGTCAACTGGAATGTCAAGCTGATGGCCTTGAAGATCGCCGACAACGCAGGTGGATTGAGTCTTTCGGCGGCGCTGGCTGCGATCGAGTATTCCTGGAAGATGGGGGCCCGGGTCAGCAACAACAGCTGGGGCGGCTATCAGTACTCGCAGGCACTCTATGATGCCATCAAGACCGCGGGTAACCACGATCAGCTGTTTGTGGCCTCGGCGGCGAACGATTCCAACGATAACGATGCGATGCCGGCCTATCCGGCCTCGTACGATCTCGACAACATCATTGCTGTGGCGGCGACCGACAATCGCGACGCGCTGGCGTATTTCAGCAACTACGGGTCGCAGAGCGTCGATCTGGGCGCGCCGGGCGTGGATATTCTTAGCACCCTGCCGCTGCGAGGCTCGGAGATGGGCACGTCTAATGGCTTGGCAAGTGGCACCTCCATGGCGGGGCCGCAGGTGGCGGGCGCCGCAGCGCTGGTGTTGTCGGTGGACAACCGGCTCGGCTATGCCGCCGTGAAGGCCGCTATCCTGAATAACGTGGATTCTGATCCGGCTCTGGCTGGTAAGACGGTGACCGGAGGCCGCCTGAACGTGGGGAACATCCTGCCCAAGATGGGTGGCGGCGGTGAGGGCGGCGGCACCGTCGTGGTCAATGGCCTGGCGGGGTGGTTCCGCTTTGACGATGGCGGTACGACCGTGGAAGACTTCACGTTGTCGGCTGACTGGCGCCGTAACTGGCGCTTTGCGGGCCAGCTCTCCGCCGCCGCGCTTCTCACGACGAATCTGGCCTATGTCACGACCGGTGATTCGGACGCTGACGTCCTGCCGGACTGGTGGGAGAGCGCTAATGGGCTCGATCCGTTCAGTGCGTCAGGTAATGATAGCGCCGATGGTGATCCGGATGGTGATGGGTTGCGCAACCTCTACGAGTACCTCGCGGGTAGCTGTCCGACGCGGGCGGACTCAAATAATAACGGCATCAGCGACTATAACGAAGATGCCGACGGTGACGGCATCTCGAACGGATTGGAACAGGATCAGAGCCTTACCAATCCGGGGAATGCTGATACGGATGATGACGGGGTGGCCGATGGCTTGGAACGCAGCAACGATACGCGGCCGACCGAATCCACAAGTCCGTTTATGCTGCGGACGCTGAACTTTGCAGGGGCGGCGACCGGCAATATTGTGACGGTGCAGGATAAGGTGAACAACCGCTTCACCGCGCGGCACAGCATGCCGACGTGGACCATCGAGACCTATGTCAAGGTGGATGCGATCACGGCCGGGTATACGCCGCTGATCAGTCGGCGTACGTACGATATGAACCTGCGGAACTATGAACTAGGCCTCTCTAACGGTGTGCCGTATGCGGCCTTCGACACGGACCTGGGCGGGGCCAGTGCCGTGGTCACCCGGCTGGGCACCGGGTTGGCTACCAGGTTGGCTACCAACCAGTGGGTACACCTGGCGGCGCGCTTCACGCGGAGCAATAGCGCTGACGACAATGAACTGGCGCTCTTCGTGGATGGCGTCAAGGTGGCTAGCAAGTTCGTGGGCTGGCATCCGGCCATTGGCCCCGGCGACCTGATCTTCGGGTCGCCTGGCTTCTGCGGTGCGCTCTCCAACATCCGCCTCTGGAAGATCGCGCAGGACGATCAGTCCATTGCGGATAACCGGGCTGCCACGCTGCTGGTCGGAAGTGGCAATACGACATCCGGTCGCTTGAAGTTGAGCGGGGGTGGACACCTGAAGGAGAGCGCGACTACGCTGCTGCCGAATGGTGACGGGATTGACATGCTGCGTGAGGATTGGACGCTGGAGTGCTGGGTGAAAACCACCGGCTCCGGCCGCCTGATCTCGCGGCGCAACGGCTCCGCCAGCACGGATGACGACTTCAACTATTGCCTAGGCATCACGCCTGACGGTACGCTGCTGGGCCGCTTTGCTGAGGATTGGGGCATGTGGGTGTCGGGCCCCGACGGGGTGGTCTTCTTGATTGGGGTAGACTATACCATCAACAACATTTCCGGTGAGATCCCGGTCAATGACGGACAGTGGCACCATGTCGCCTATAAGCGAGATGCCAACTTCTGCTACCTGTATGTCGATGGTCTCTTGGATACCAAGCAGAGCAGAATGCTGCTGCACACGCGGGATGACATGATCCGTTCTCCCGATAACTACTGGATGGTGCGCGCGATGGGTGGACCTTGCATCTTCGGCGAGGATCTCACCGGTTCGATGGACGAGATCCGGATCTGGAACCGTGCTCTGCCTTCCAGCGAACTGGCCGTGGTGGATGACTTCGGCAATATCATTGACGGGGTGGCGAGCCATAACCTCTCCGGCGCCGAGCGCGGCTTGATCTCCTATTTCAACTTCGACTTCCAGGTTGGCATTACGGCAGATGAGCGCTCGCTCCTGCGTGATCCGGAAGCGGAGTATGGTATCTACATCCCGAATGCGATGCTGGAACGCGGCCTGATTGGTAATGTGCCGATCACGGTGGATCCGCTCCTCTCCATGCAACGCGTCGCGCTGGTGGGGCTCTTCCCCTGTACCGACGGGGGGACTACGCTGGAAGACTTCACCTACCGTATGGGTGTGGAGCCGTTCAATTTCGATGCCTATGCAGGCAAGCTGGGGCAGGGCGTCAGCTTTACCACCAATGCGAATAGAACGGCAGACTATCCGTTCTATGCCGACAGCGATGGCGATGGGATGCCGGACTGGTGGGAAGGGCTGTACGGCCTCGATCCGTCCGGCGGGGATGCCAATAATGGCGCGTGGGGCGATCCGGATCGTGACGGCCTCTGTAATGCCGCTGAGTACTTGGCCGGGACCGATCCTCGCCGCGCGGACAGCCTGGGGTATGGGTACTTCGATTATGACAATCGCTGGGCCTCAAGTTCGCTGACCTTTGGGGAACTCTACACGCCGATGGACAGTCTACCGCCTGCTTGGAAGTCGAAGAATGGCCTGCTGCCCTATGCGTATGCGGCTGAAGATGACCTGGATAGGGACGGCTGGTCCAATTACGGCGAGTACATGGCGGGGTCGAATCCTTCTAGCGCGGGCGTAAAACCGCAGCCGCGTCTGCTGGCCACGTTCTGGTATGGTGGGCAGGCTTCCGGCGCAATCCGGATTGAAAGCTATACGTCCGTCTTGCGCGATGGCGAACCGGACGTGATCTTTGCGGCCCCCGCCTTGACGCGTGCGGGGCAGACCATCATTCTAGGCGCGACGAATGTCGTGGAAGGCGCCCTGCGTGAAGGCGAGAACTGGTTCTTCGCGTACATGGATGTCAATGGCAGCGGTAATTGGGATGTGGACGAGCCTTGTGGCTACGCCGTCTACCAACCCATTAGGGTGGGGTGGAATGAGGTGGCCGTGGAGTTTATGCTCCAAGATGCCCCCCTCGGTTTCCCACGCCTGAAATGGACGCTCCCGCCCGGTAGGTCGACCTCCCTTGTGAAGATTGATTACGTGACCGCAAGTGGAATGTATGCCAGTACGGCCGCGAAAATCTTGCTGCACGCGCCGCGCAATTACCTGACCGAGGCCGACTTGGTCTACCTGGGCATGCCCACCGGGCTGGGCGCTGCCGGCTCTGCTAACTACATTCCGGCGTATCGTTGGTCGGTGCAGTTCGACAACGACGGCGTTATGGATTTTGCGGCTTCGATCCCATATTCATCCTTCTCGCAGCAGTGGACGACGGCGTCGTTTGCTGCGCCGACCATCGTGTCGCCGCTGAACAAGTCGGTGCATACGCTACCGCTGGAGTTTGAGTGGACGGCGCATGATGATGTTCCGGCCTTTTCCCTGGAAGTGCGCCAAGGTAGCGTGACTGGGCCGAGCATCATGAGCCGGGTGATACGCGCGCCTTTCTACCGTGATGATGGCGGTGTGGCGCATTATTGCTACAAGCCGCAGTATGCGGATGCGCTCTTCCAGAGTCTTGCGGATGGCGTCTATTACTGGCGGGTCACTCCTAGGATTAACTCAGGCATTTCGGGCGACAAATTTTCTGCATGGTCGCAAGTGGTGTTGGATACCACCGGCTGGTCTGCGCCGACCAATGGCGCGCAGCAGGTGGCGGTCATGGGGCCGTATTCCATTAGCGGGCGCGTCGAGTACTTTGGCAAGGTGGCGAACTCCGCGCTAGACGAATCCGTACTCGTGGGCGTGGGTGGCACAACGCGCATCTTCAGCAATAAGCCGTTGTCGAATAGCGTTTTGACGGCAGGTTCGCTGGAGCTGCGCCTCCACCGTGAGGGTATGACGAACGATCTCGTCGTATTCAACGACGTCGGGGCCAACACGTCCAATCTCGCCAGCGTGAAGCTGGTGGTGGATACGAACAGGTCACAATCCGGTTGGTTGAACAGTACGTGTACGGTGAATTACGTCGCGGGCCAGATCCTATCGGTGACCTTCCAGCAGCCGCCCTCCAACAATACCGATCGCTTCATAGCATCGTATGACTATCAGGGGCCCCCGATTGTGGTGCAGGCCTACCGTGTGTATGACGTCCCAGGCTTTGGCGGGCGCCCGGTGGCGCAGGTCAGTATGCCGAAGAAGGGGGCTTTCACACTCGGTGGCTTGCCGTCGGGCAGTTATACGTTGCTTGGGTTCATTGATTACAATACCAATGGACTCTTGAACACGCCGGAAACCTGGGGTTTTGTGCGTAACCAGGTGCCCGACAGCGGTCCTGGCCATCAAGAGATCCGCTCCTTCAGCGTGGGACCGCAGGTCCCGCTGTCGAGCGGCCATAAGCTTGTGCTGCGTGATCGCGATACGGATGGTGACAAGCTGCCCGACGCGTGGGAGTTAAAGATCTTCGGCGGGATTTCCAACCAAGGCGGCGACGTGAGCACGTATAACAGGTATGCTAGCTACGCGATCACAGCCAACCTACCTCCGCGGGACAGCGACTCTGATGGGCTGCCGGACGGGATCGAGATGGCGCTGGGCTATGACCTGAAAAACATATCGTCGCGGGGTGGGAATCTCGGGGACCTCGAGGCGTATCTCGGCTTGGGCGGTCCTTTTGAGACGTACGGCATCTCGGTGACTGGTAACGGGGCGCCGCAGCTGAGCTGGCGTTCGCCAACCACCTACGACTACCCGATTGTGTACACGATCCTGCGCTCCACCAATCTGAGCCAGTGGGTGGAGGCCGGGACGGTGCAGACGCAAGCGGGTGATGCGGCGCAGCTGCGTACCTTCACGGATGAGGGCGCGCCGGTCGGCGCCTTCTACCGGGTGCAGGCGAACTTGGTGCTGCGGTAAGCGAGCGCGCAGGCATCAACAAAAACGGCGAGGCGGTCCGAAAGACCGCCTCGCCGTTTTGTTTAGCCTACCTGCGGCGGAATTCGCCGCCCCCGCCGCACAATCTGCGGTTCGCTGGTTATTGTAAATGCGCCAGCACCACCTGCCGCATGATCTCCACGGGGGCCGACTGGCCGGTGAAGTGGCGGAATTGCAGCGCCGCCTGCAGGACAAACATTTCGATGCCAGGAATCACCCGGGCCCCGGCGGCACGCGCGTCGCGCAGGAGTTTGGTTTCCAGCGGTGTGTAGACGATGTCGAAGACCACCTGGCCGGGCCGGAACAGGGGCGCCGGCACCAGCGACGCGTCCACCCTGGGGTGCATTCCCACGGAGGTGCAGTGGATTACGACGTCGGCGGCGGCCATGGCGTCACGCAGGGTCTCTTCCTGCAGGTGCGCGGCCTGGATCGGCGTGCGCGTGCCGGCTTGTAAATCACGCTGCAACCCCTGCAGGAGCGCGTCGTTGATGTCCAGCAGGGTCATCTGCGCGGGTGCGGCTTGGCGGGCCAGGGTGAAGGCAATGGCCCGGGCGGCACCGCCGGCACCGAGAAAGAGTACGTTCCGGCCGTCGGGCGCTCCGCCGTGCTCGCGCAGGGCTTGCAGGGCCGCCGGCCCGTCGGTTCCCAGACCGATCAGGCGGTTGTCCTCGTGGATGACCGTGTTGATGGCGCCAATGCTGCGGTCCACCTCCGCGATCTCATCCACATATTTCATGACTGCCAGCTTGTGCGGGATCGTGACACTCAGCCCCCGGAACGTCCGGATGGCCCGCATGCCGACCAGCAGGCTCGCGACATCTTCCACCGGACAGGCCAGGTAGACAAAGTCCAGGGAGAGGTGGTTGAAGGCGGCATTGTGGATGGCGGGCGACAGGCTGTGGCCGACCGGATTGCCGGTCACGGCGCAGAACTGGGTGCGAGGGGTGATGTCAAGTAAGGTGCGCATAGGGGGCTCTCCGGCGGCACCGCGGGGTTAGCAAGCGGCGCAGCTGTAGGCGTCAACGTAGCGTAAGCCGTGGGAAATGGCAAGAAGCAGTGCGCAGCGGGTGTGGTTCCGGCTTGAGTTTCCGCCGCTAACCGAGTATTGATTTCTCCGGTCCGGGCGGGTATGCCGCCCGCGCGTTCTCCCGGTAGTAAGGAAGTGGTCGCATGGCGTACGAGGTCCTGGCGCGGAAGTGGCGCCCCAAACAGTTTGAAGACGTGGTCGGACAGGGCCATGTGACGCGCACGCTGCGCAATGCCATCGAAAGCGGGCGCATTGCGCATGCCTTCCTGTTTGTCGGGCCGCGCGGCATCGGCAAGACCACCCTGGCGCGTATCTTTGCCAAGGCGTTGAACTGTGCCCAGGGGCCGACCGCCACGCCCTGCGACGCCTGCGATATGTGCCGCGAGATCGCCGGGGGCAACTCCTTCGATGTGCTGGAGATTGACGGCGCCTCGAATAACGGCGTGGACCAGGTGCGCGACCTGCGCGACGCGGTGCGCTTTGCGCCGGTGCGCGGTAAGTTCAAGATCTTCATCATTGACGAAGTGCACATGCTCTCCACGGCGGCTTTTAACGCCCTGCTCAAGACGCTGGAGGAGCCGCCGGCCCATGTGAAGTTCATCTTCGCGACCACCGAGGGCGACAAGATCCTGCCGACGATCATCTCGCGCTGCCAGCGCTTTGACCTGCGGCGGATTGCCACGGCGATGATTGTCGAGCGCCTGCGCCATATCTGTACCGCCGAGCAGATCACGATTGACGAGGATGCCCTGCTGGCGGTGGCGCGCGGCGCGGATGGCGGCATGCGCGATGCACTCTCGGCCCTGGACCAGCTGATCTCCTTCAAGGGGGATACGCTGACCGAAGAGGATGTCTTGGCTGTTTTCGGGCTGGTCTCGCGCAAATCGCTGGAGTCGCTGGTTGGGCACATGTTGCAGGGCGAGATGGGCGCGATGCTGCAACTGGTGAACGCTTTTGACAGTGCGGGCAAAGATCTGCGGCGATTGGTTGTGGAACTGCTGGGGCATGTGCGCAACCTGTTGGTCTATGAGACGATTGGCGCATCAGCCGCAGCGGCGGCCTTGGACGCCACGCCGGAGCAGTTACGCGTCCTGCAAGCCCAGGCGGCGCTGGCAGATCCCTCGCGATTGTTGCGCGTGGCAGAACAGTTGGTGGCGGCCGAGGAGAGCCTGCGGCATACCTTGTCAGTCCGGACGCGCCTGGAGATCGCGCTGGTCCGGTGCAGCCGGGCCGCCACGGTGGTGACCATTGACGAGATCGTAAGGCAGTTGAACGCGTTACGGCAGGCGGGCCCGCCGGCCGCGGTGGCGGCCGCCGCAGCGGCACCCCGCGCGCCGGTGATGGAGGACCCGATTGTGCGGCGCGCTTTGGAAATGTTTGAAGGCAGCAAAGTGGTGGAAGTGGAAGAATAACAGCGAAAGGGAGCGAGATCATGGCGAATATGTTTGAACAGGTGAAGCAGGCAATGCAGATGCGCAAGGAAGCCAAGCGCATCCAGGCGGAGATTGAGAAGATCACCAG